>JADQBV010000280.1 GCA_016278415.1 Halanaerobiales bacterium | reverse complement strand
TAATTATCACTTAATTCTTTTTCCCTTGTAATATCTGTATTTACAATCACCTTTGCAAACGGTGTTATTCCTATATATTTATTAATAGTAAGTTTAAACCATTTAACTTTACCATTTAAGATACAACTATAATTCATTGTATATGTACCTTTATTGTCCTGACTTTTTAAAGAAGAAATAGCATTTTCCAATTCCTTAGCTTTCTTTTCAGAAATACCTTTTATACTTTTAAATATCTCAACATATTTGTTGACATCCTGGAGATCAGAACAATATGACTCCTGGAATTCCTCCCAACTCTTATTTCTATACCTTATGATGCCTTCTTTATCAATCACTACAACACCATTCGGTTGAGAGTCCAGAATTGATTGAATTAAATACTTATGCTTTTTGTAATTTTTTATTTCATTATCGTCTGATGAATTGTCAAAGTTATTATTCAAATGGTCTGCCATTCTATCCACTCCTATCAAAGTAATACTTGTTATATACTTCGACAAAATATAACAATAGTCCTGCTATACGATTATCAAACATATACATATATATGTTTATATATAAAGTAAAATAATCCTACAAAAGTATACTAAACAAAATTAAAGAACACTCTATCTTATTAAAATAGAATGCTCTTTAAGTATATATAATATAATCTGATGTGTATTGCTTACTGCTTACCTCACAATTCAATTATTACCCCACCATGAGTCAAGCCACCACCAAAACCATATAACAATATCTTATCCCCTTGCTTAACTTTCCCTTCTTCTATACCCTTCCATATGGCAAGTGGTATAGAGGCAGATGAGGTATTGCCATAATATTCATTACTAACTAAGGTTTTTTCAATGGGAAATCCAATCCTCTTGCAGATAGCTTCTACCATCCGTAAATTTGCACTATGTGGAACAAAGTAATCGATATCCTTGAGCTCATAATTACATTTCTTCAATAAATTATTTATGCCATCAGGTATATTTTTAAGAACGTATTCATATAGGGACCTTCCTTCTTGCTGGAATAACCCTAACTTTTCTAATTTTTCTTCACATACTTTATCAGATAAATTACTGCAAGTTGCAAAGTTAGCTAGCTTACCGTCCGAAGTGAAATAAGAACCTAGAACACTACCTTCTTCATTACTTCTTTCAATAAGCATGGCTACAGCTGCATCACCAAAGAGTATACAAGTACTTCTGTCTGTATAATCAACTATCTTTGAAACCGCTTCTGATGCAATAAGTAATACCTTATTGCTATGACCGGCCGTAATTAATGAATCAGCTACACTTATACCATAAACAAATCCTGTACAAGCTGCATTCAAATCCATTGTTCCTGCATTATCGATATCGAAATCTCCCTGTACTAATGCAGCTACAGATGGAGTTTGATGATCTGCTGTAAAAGTTGTTACTATAATCATGTCTACATCATCAATTTGTAGATTACTCTTTTTAATTAAATTCTCTACTGCCTTTATTGCCATATCACTTGCATACTCTTCTTTTGCAGCAATACGCCTTTCTTTGACACCAGTACGACGGACTATCCATTCATCATTTGTATCAACCATTTCTTCAAGGTCATGATTTGTCAGTCTTCTATCTGGCAAATAGCTAGCTAGCCCTACAACTCTTGATTTTGATAAAGTTTCCATAATATCCTCCTAGTTATACTTTATATTAATACCTAGTCTTAATACCTGGTCTTAACATCTAGTAATAACTTTACCATAAAGAGAGGTTTTTATCAATATTTTTTTATTTTTTAAACAGATATTATTAAATGTCTTTATTACTGTTCTTCGCTTTCCTTACTTTACTTACATTATTCACTTTATTTACTCGACTTTACCGGATCTTCTAAGAGAAAACTTGCCTGGGTGATAATTTATTAATATGATTCCTAAAGTAACTAGTAATAATGCAAATAGAATATTAATTGTTATACTCTCTTCTGGTAAAAACAGAGCAGAAAGAAGTACTCCTGCAATTGGTGTAATAAACTTATAAATACTAATATATCCTAATCGATTATACCTAATAAGGCTATACCAGATACCAAATCCACCTGCAGATATAAAGGCCAAATATAATAAAAGTAAAAATGATTTGAAAGTAAATGTTAGGCTTAAGGGGTGAACCTTTGTCATTGCTACCAGAAAAAGTACTATAGAACCTAAGAACATTTGATAGGCTGTTATAAGTAGAGAATCTAAGCGAGTTGTGTTGTTTTTTACCATTATAGCAGCTAGAGTTGATGTAATAGCTGTTAAAACGAGCAAGCCTTCTCCATTTAGTGCAAAGCTGAAATTTAAATTGCCTCTGGACAAATTGACAATGATTACACCAATGAGTCCAGTTTTTAAGCCGAATATTTTTGAGAAGTTAAGTTTGTCATTCTTGTATATATAATGAGACACAATTACAGTCAAAAAAATACCAAGAGTAGTAAGTATAGAACCTTTAACCCCTGTAGTATTGGACATTCCAATATAGAAGAACATGTACTGTAAGGCGGTCTGCATTAATCCTAATACAAAAAGAAAACCTAATTGTTTTCTATTAACCTTAATAGACTTCTTATTGGAACTTATAGTCCGCCATGCAAATAACATAAATGATGCTATAAAAAATCTATACCCTGCAAAAAGTATTTTTAGATATGTATCACCTTCACCAATCTCAAGAATTTTAAAACCTATCTTTAATGAGGGAAAAGCACTTCCCCATAGCAGACAGGCGAAGATAGCAAGTGCTGGTACAAAGTATTTATTTTTAAAAATATTTGTTTCTTCCATTAGATCATCCCTTTTTGTTCTTTGATTACGACACATATTCTATTAAAATTTTTTTTAAACAAACATCCCAATTCTATTAACTGGTATAGTAAGTCTTTCTTCCAATTTATCAAAATAGTTTTCATCTATAGAAACTACAGCACATGTCGCTGGTCCTGCTGACTTATCCATATCTACTATTACTCTTTTATCTTTGACAAATTCCAAATTATTAGTACTAGCCATTTTTCTCGCCTCATAAAATATACCTTTTGACCCTACTGGTAGAATCTCCTGTACTCTAGGGTTTCTTGTTAGCTCAAGCAAAGTAGGAATTGATAGTATCTCATGCCCGTTATCCTTTAATACCTCATCCCCTAGCTTTGGTAGTCCAACAACAACAGCTAATGCACCTTCCTTTGTCTTTCGAGGTTTCCATACATTCTTATCAACTATACCAACTACTGTAATCCCTATCCCTGTTTGACATACAGTGAAATTTTCTTCTGTACTCCCTGTTACTATTATATCTTCTGGGAGAGACAATGGTCTTATTGCTTTCTTTATACCATGTAAGATCTGTTGACCTGTTTTATCCATCTCAACTGATAATGTATTTACTATTGATATGGGTTTAGCTCCAAATGCTAATATTTCTGCTAAAGCTACAAAGGTAATATAGTAACCTAGGGTTTCAGGGTCTGTTTTTATTATGTCATGTTCTTTATTACCTACTCCCCCACTGGAGTCACAGGCAATTACTAATAATTGATCTTCATTAATGGAAAGCAAAGTTAAATCCCTAAATTTTTTAACAGACATTTATATTCCCTCTCCAATTTTATTCCTCTTCAAGGACTTAAATACTACATAAGCTAATAATACATTGAATGCAGCAGCCATTGTAAGGGGAATTATTAATGTAGTAAATAGAATCCAACCACCATTTTCTATACCAATTAAAAATGATGATAGAACAATTATGAGTAAGGTCACTGGTCCATTTAAAACTATAGCTATAATCGAAGATATAATTCCATTAGTTCTTTTATAGGTCCAGCCAAACATATAAGCAGAAAAGGCCATCATTATTGCGATTATCATATGTAAAGGTAAGCTAAGATAGAATCCTCTATACGCTGCTGTGATAATATGACCTAATGCAGCTACTATAGCTCCAACTCCTGGTCCTAAAAATAATGCGGCAAAAAAACCTGGCATAGAGTCCAAGGCAATAGAAGTCCCTGGAATGTTTATAAGTGCCCCAACAAATGATAGTGCAATCAACATAGCAATATATACTAACTTTCTTGTCTTAATATCATCTTTTATATCAGTGCTTATTTCCACTTTATTCACCTTCCTCTATTTTAACATGTGAATATATATATTACAAAAGACTACTGATTTTCAATTAACAATAATAGAGCAATATTATAGCATTACATTGACATTACAAAATACTTGATATTATTTCTCTATACCCTCTCTAGCCTTTACACCCTTTTGGTAATAGTGTTTTATTTCTTTCATTTCAGTTACTAAATCGGCTATTTCAATCAGTTCCTCCGGGGCATAACGTCCAGTAATAATTACCTCGACCTTAGGTGCTTTATTCTCTAGCATTTCAATAACTTCTACTACAGGAAACAACTTATAATAAAGGGCAATATTAAGTTCATCCAATACTACAATATCATGTTCTCCTTTAGATAGCATTTCTTTGCATCTTTCAAGACCATCTCTAGCTACTTCAATATCTTCCTCAGTAGGCTCATTATAGATAAAACAGTTTCTACCAAATTGATGCATTTCAAAGTTAGGTAAGTATTCTTCAGCCTTTGTCTCACTATATTTCATACCTTTAACAAATTGACCAACATACACTTTTTTTCCAGCACATACTGCCCTTAGGGACAAACCCAATGCAGCTGTAGTCTTTCCTTTTCCATTTCCTGTATAAAGATGAATATATCCTTTGTCCATTGTAAAACCCCCTATATATATTTAATAATACTTAATTTTCAAAAGTAAATAACTCTCTTGTTACTACTAATTAATCATTGAGCATCACCTTGTTACTATAACCTAAATACAGTTCTTCATAAGTCTAGAAATAATTCCATAATTATCTTCATACTCTATCTCAACTAGTCCAGCTGGCTCTATTTTAAAATGCCACCTATCATCTATATCCAAGTCTAGTAAATATGTAATAATAGTCTGAATAATTCCTCCATGAGTAATCAGTAAAAAGGACCTTTGCTTAGTCTCTATAGCAGAGTCCCTCTCAAGTTTATCAATAAAAGTGGTAACTCTCTGCTGCAGATCTAAATAACACTCGCCATCAGGAATTCTATAATTTATATAATCATCTGTCCATTTTTCCCATTCATCCTTATATTCTCTTTCTGCCTCCTGATACCTCTTACCTTCAAATATACCAAAATTCATCTCTTTCAGGGATTCTTCAATTAATAATTCACAGTTCATCTGATGTGAAATCATTTCTGCTAATTTTAGAGCCCTAGGTAAGGGACTTGAATATACTCTATCAAAAGATTCCTTTGATAAAAGCCTAAGGATATTCTTAATCTGTTTCTTGCCTTTCTCTGTGTATTCAGAGTAACTATGTCCGATATATTTATTGTCAGCATTGGCCTTTGTTTCAGCATGTCTTAATAGTATTAACCTCATAATAATACACCTCTCATGAGATAAATTAGGAAAATAAAGACTGTCTGTGTTATCTCAATAAAAAAGCCAATACTATCACCTGTTAATCCACCTAAATGTTTCTTGAAATACCTAATCATATACAATGTAAACAAAAGTATAAAACTTATTGGGATAAGTATTTTATAATTAATTATAATACCAACTATAATTATATAAACAACTGATATTATGCCTTCTTTTAAACCACTATTTTCTATAACGGCTTTTCCCATACCCTCTTCTCTCAGATATGTACTTAGTGAACAGGCCAGAATAGCACAGCTTCTTCCTACTACAGGAAGCAGTATTAGCAACTTATAATCAATATAATTGGTTAATACTATATTGAAAGATAAAACGAAAAAGATTGATAAGACTCCAAATGTCCCTATCCTACTATCTTTCATAATTTCAAGCATTCTTCCTTTATCTCGATTACTAAATATAGCATCAACTGTATCAGCCAGACCATCAAAATGAAGGGCACCAGTAAGCCCTATATATACCGTCCAAATTAATAGACTTACTATAGGTTTATCAATATAATATGATGAATAGGAAATACCCCATAGGAGAAGTCCAATTATTAATCCAATCAAGGGCATAAAATTAATACCTCTAATAAAATCATCATCTCTATATTCATAAGGATATTTAACTGGGATCCTTGTTAAAAATGTAATCATTAAAAGAAAACTCTTCATAATCTACCTCACTTAATTTTCGTTGGGATTCCGGAGACCATAAAATATACTTCTTGGGCTTCTTGTGCTAAGTATTGATTAACCCTACCAGCAATGTCTCTAAAGATATTTCCTAATCTATATGGTGGAACCAGTCCCATCCCGACTTCATTTGTTACCAGAGTGATCTCCTTATTATGTAGATCAACGACTGCTAATAGCCCCTCTATTTCTTTAAAGATATCTGTTTCAAGGCTATCCACTTCTTCCAAACTACAGTTGTCAAAATCCAACCCACTTTCCAGCATTAGATTAGATACCATTAGTGTAATACAGTCTAGGATAATTATATCACATTCCAAAAATGCTGGGTTTTTGCTTAAGTCTTTAAAGTCTTTAAATTTCTCTATAGTCTTCCAATCATCAGGTCTAGATAATTTATGTTTTTTTATCCTATCTTTCATCCCCTCATCAAAAGGAATGGCAGTAGCAATATAGACTACTTTCCCCGAAGAATCTTTGGCATATTCCTCAGCCAGTCTACTTTTCCCGCTCCGAGCACCACCAGTTATTAAGGTATGATTTCCCATCTCTCCACCTTCTTTTAAATTAATAGAAAACAACTCATTGAGAGAAGCATAGTAAAAAGCGTACATTCACTCATCTAATGTCGAGAAGACATTTTAGGTATAATATAAGGAACTTTTCTTTGCTTGTCGTTCAACAATTCTACTTCTATTCCATAGACATCCCTTATATTTTCAGCAATCAATACCCTAATCGGGGTATCAATGTCCCGTATTTTACCCTGCTCCAGCAAGAGGATATATTCACTATATCTCCCGGCTAAATTTATATCATGAAGGGTCATTATGATAGTAATACCCTTTTCTTCATTCAATCTCCTGCATAAGTCCAAGATATTAATTTGATGATTAATATCCAGATGAGAAATCGGTTCATCTAATAATAGTATCTCAGGCTCTTGTGACAGAGCTCTGGCTATCATTACCCTCTGTCTTTCTCCACCACTTATTTCATAAATACTTTTTTCTCTCAATCCCCATATTTCTGTATCTTCCATAACACTTTTGACAATATCCAGACTATATTGTGATTCACTTTGAAATCTTTTTTGATATGGGTATCTACCCATGAGAACAATATCATGAACAGTAAAATCAAAGTTTACATTATCCCCTTGATGAACTACTGCCATTATCCTAGCTAGTTCTTTATAACCAATACTATTCAGTTCTTTATCTTTTACTAAAATCTCCCCTTGTCTCGGTTTTAATAGATTGCAGACATTTTTTAGAAGAGTAGTTTTCCCAGAACCATTAGGACCCAATATACTTAAAAAACTTCCTTCGCTTATATTTAGATTTATATTTTTTAATATTTGGCTATTACCATAATTAAAATATAGGTTTTTGACTTCTATTACTGTGTTCATGATTTTCTACTCCTCAAATAAGTTTGCCTACAATCTCCCTCACCCAACTGTCTCTATTTTCTCCCGTCCATCGTTATCATACCCAGACGTTGGTCAGACATTTTTTCAACCAACTAATATAGAAAAGAATCACCTTTAGTTATTAGCTATAGTATAATTTTCTGAAGCTATGATCTAGCTCTACCCTTAGTACGCCTTAATAGATATAGAAAGAAGGGGCCGCCAAATATTGATGTTATAATCCCTACTGGTATTTCAATACCTATAATTGATGTTCTGGCTAAGGTATCACAAATCAAAAGAAATATTGCTCCACCTATAGCAGATACTGGTAGTAGAATTCTGTGATCAGAGCCAAAAATAAGCCTGAACAAATGTGGTACTATTAAACCTACAAAGCCTATAATCCCACTTACAGCTACAGCACAGGCTGCTAGAAAAGAAGATATTACAATAATTAACTTTTTTACTAACTCTACATTTATCCCTAAGTTTTGTGCACTTTCTTCTCCTAGAACAATAGTATTCATCTCTCTGGCCAGTGTAACTAAGCAGCCTGTTCCTAAAATTATAGGGATAGTTATAAATATAATCTGCCTCCAGTTTGCCCCATTAAAACTTCCCATAGTCCAGGTAACTATTCTTTCCAGGTTGTCATGATTAAGTATCATCATTAAACGTATAACCGAAGATAAAACAGCACTCATCACAATACCTGCTAATAAAATAGAAGTAGTCGATATTTTGTTCCCTACCCTTGCTAGATTATAAACAACAAAAGTAGTTACTAAAGCCCCAGCAAAGGCCAATAATGAAATTATCCCAAAACCTAAAATCCCCTTATTTACTCCAATAACAATTGCAATAGTAGCCCCAAAGGCAGCTCCTGAGGAAGCCCCCATTACAAAAGGGTCGGCCATTGGGTTTTTAAAGATTGCCTGATAAGATGTTCCAACTAAAGAGAGTACTGCCCCTACCAGACTGGCCAATATAATCCTAGGAAGTCTGATATTTAATACTATAAATATATTGGACTTCTTAATATCACTAATATCTATAAAGTCATCTAGAAGTTTCAACTTACTAGCTATTATTCTAGCAACATCAGATACAGGGATTTTTATAGTACCTAATGTTGTAGAAATCAAAATGATAGCAATTAAGCTAAGTAATAGAACTATAATATATAGTTTATAGAGATTTTTCTTTTTTATATAAGACATTTATTCACACCACTCTAGAAATTTAATTCCTTTAGTTTATCCCTATGAAACAACTCAATTAAAATCTTCAATCCTTCATCTACCGCCCTTGGTGTAGCCCTTGAAAAGATGTCTTCATTTACAAACAAATATTTGTCATTCTGGACAGCAGATAATGCCTGATAATTATCTCCATTAAGCATTGTATCTATATTAAATTGACCTCCAATTAGAAAATCCGGATCATGGTCTATCAATTTTTCTAAACTATAACTCCAACCCTCTACATCATTAGCAACATTTTTAGCCCCTGCAATAGAAAGTAAATCTGCTATAAATGTATTTCTACCAGCCGTATATTCTCCATATTGACCTGTTCCAACAACATAATAAACAGATGGTTTATCAGCATCGGAAATATCTCTAAGAATATATTTGACTCTAGCTACCTTATCTTTCAAACTTGCAACCAATCCCCTGGCTTCATATTCCCTTCCTACAATTACACCAAGGTTTAACATATAGTCATATACATCTTCCATGTTATTGGCAGAAGACTTCGCTGCAGAATTAATTCCAGCCTCTCCTAACTTATCTAATATCGCTTGTTTAAAGTGGGTTTCTGCTAACACAATATCGGGTGAAATATCCACTATTAATTCCAGATTAGGCTCATATAGCGATCCTATATTCTCAATATCACTAACCCCTGCTGGGTAATTACAATATTGTGTTCTTCCTTTTATCCTGTCCCCAACCCCTAAAGCAAAAAGCTTCTCTGTAACACCCGGTGACATTGATACGATTGTAGTCGCTTCACTCTCTACAACATACCTATTTTCTCCATCCTTGATAACAAGAGGGAACTGTGTTTCCGCTTTTTTGCTAGCAATCACCTTATTGCTATTAGAACTCCAGTCTATCTTATAATTTAAGGTCTCTAATATAAATCTTAAAGGTAAATACACTAAATTATCTTTACTATATGCCTTTGAAGCTAAAGTAAAAGATAATCCGTTTACTTTTACCTGATTTGAATCTAAAACAAATATAAATTCTACATCCTCATTGTCTAAAGTGACTTTATCCCCATTTACTTGAGTATCTAATCCAAAGCCTTCCAAGCTCTCAATACTTACAAAGGTTTTGGACTCAATTATTTCAGCAGTCATACTCCTGTCAACCCCATCTACATTGACAATTAGCTCTGCTCCTAACACTAAATTTGATAGCAATAAAGTAAATACAAAAATTAATACAATACTTTTTAAATTTCTCATCATATATTCCCCCTATATTTTTTATAGCCAGCGTTTGAGACTCTCAATTAGTTTTAAATTTTCCTCATGTGTTCTCACTGCAATTCTGAAATAACTATCTCCTAATCCATTAAAATCTTCACAGATTCTGATATATATTCCATCACTTAATAACTTTTCTTTTAATTCATTAGCTTTTTGATTGTTAATCTTACATAGATGATAATTTACTTTCGAATTAAAAATTTTAATTTCTTTAAACTTCCCTAATTCCTTTTTCATGAACCCCTTTTCCCTATACAACCACTCCTTTGTATTTGCTATATATTCCTTATCTTCATATAAAGTAGATACAATATTTAAGGCTATACTATTTATAGTCCAGGGTTCTTTCAGGGTATTTAGCCTTTCTATAAACCCCTTAGATGCAACCCCATAACCCAATCTAATACCTGGTATAGCATAGAACTTTGTCATTGACCTTAGTATAAATATCGGGTATCTATCAAGCAAGGATAAAAAGTCTTCTTCATCTGTAAAATCAATAAAAGATTCGTCTATAAAGATATAAGAACCAATCTTATTCATATAGTCAAACACATCTCTTAGTTTTTGATTATCAACAAAAATTCCTGTAGGATTGTTAGGGTTACAGATCACAAGCAGATCAGGTTTTATTTCATTAATCTTGCAAATTAATTCTCTTTCATCAATTTTAAAACCATCTTCTTCTGATAATAGAAAGTTAAAAATCCTAGAACCTGAAATTCTAAATGCCCTCTCATATTCATTAAATGTTGGTTGCAAAATTAGCACCTTATCAGCCTTAATGGTTCTAGCATAGAGATATATTAGTTCAGTAGCGCCATTTCCTAAAATGATTTCTGTCTTCTCTATACCCAGATTTCTAGCAATTATCCCTCTAGAACTACTACCATCTATTTCCGGATAACGTACAATTTCTCTTAAACTTTTATTGATTCTTTTAATTACCTTTTCTGACACCCCTAAGGGGTTGATATTAACACTAAAATCAATTACTCCCTCCTGATTATCCCCATAATAGCCCCCGTGTTTATTCATATAAATCAACCCTCACTGAAGATTTTATTGTACACAATCGAAGTAAATTATTACAAAACAGCTGAATATTTAAAAAACAGTTTAAACATCGGGAATCAGACTGAAACGATACTTTACCTGATTGAAATCCCACTTAAAGAGGTGGTCTTATTCCAAATGATATTAAAATAATTAGAAATATAAGTATATATAAAATCTCTGCCCCATACATAATTTTTATGGTATCTCTTATATTTTTTGCTTTAATAGAATGAATCTGATCACCGATAGTAGGTTTATAAACTTGCTGACCAAAATAAGTATTACTTCCTCCAAGTTGAATCTTTAATAAACCAGCAACTACCGATTCAGGATAAGCACAATTTGGGCTCTTATGATTCTTTCTATCCCGCTTTAGAATCGTATACCCAAAATTTCCATCATACCCTAATATTATCCCAGCCAATAACATTAGTAAACTCCCTATTCTTGCAGGGATATAGTTTACAAGATCATCAAGTCTTGCTGATGCAAATCCAATATCTTTATAAGGTTCCTGTGTATAGCCTACCATAGAGTCCAGTGTATTAATTGTCTTATATATAAATGCCATCTGTACAGGTATTCCCAGGAAAATACCTATAGTAATGTAGAAAATAGGGGCTATAACACCATCAATAGTATTTTCTGCAACTGTTTCTACAACCGCCCTAATAATCCCATCCCGCTCAAGCCCACTTGTATCCCTACCCACAAGGTATGAGAGGGCTTTCCGAGCTTCTTTAAGATTTCCTTCCTTAGAGTTTTCTTCTTTATAATTTTTTTCTTTATGCTTTTCTCCTCTATAATGTTTTCCTCTATGTTTTTCTACTTTATCCTTTTCTTCATATAAATTTTTCCCTTTAAGGATTTTATATATCTTCTTAGCCTCTATATGAAGACACTTTGCAGCAACTGTAGTAAACAATAGATAAGTAGCTATTACTTTAAATATTATGGGGTGTATAGAATTTGAAATATATAATAATAAAGTAATAAAGCCTGTAACTATAACAATAGAGCAAAATGTTAATAAAAATCCTCCAAATTTTAATGGTATCCATTTTACCCTGCGAATCAGTTTCTCATATTTACTAATAACAAATCCAATTAAGCGAATAGGGTGAGGCCAGCCCGGTGGATCACCTATAATTAGATCGAGACTTACTGCTAATATTAAAAATAAAATCCATTCCATATCAAAACCCCATTATCCTTTTAACTGCCTGTATATCAATATTTTCCCTCACTAGATCTGCTAATTTGTCATATTCTATTTCTTTTAATTCTTTGTAATTAAGCTGATGATCATTAGTGTCTATCCCTTTTTTCTTTCTCAATCCCTCCAGAAGACTATTTCTGAACCTATCATCCTCAAATATTCCATGTAAATATGTCCCAAAAACAGTCCCTTCAAAATTAACAGCCCCATCTAATCTGCCGTCCTCTAATTCTATTGCTGACTTACTATCACCTGTTATATCAGTTATCCCCATATGAATTTCGTAACCAGTAATTGTTTTCCCCCTAATGTCTTCACAGATATCCAGACAGTTTCTTACTCGTCCTGATACCTGGTTTGTCTGTTTCTTGCTTAAAATGTTAGTACTTGTTTCTAATAAAGAAAGCCCATTTATCTTGCTTATAGAAGACTCTACGTTTTCAGAATCTCTTATCTCCTGTCCCATCATCTGATATCCCCCACATATACCAATAATCGGGATACCTTCTTTATTCTTTAAGTATATTTCTTTATTTAATCCTGATTCCAGGAGAAATATCATATCATTTATTGTATTCTTACTACCTGGTATAATTATTAAATCTATATCCTTAAAATCATTTTTAGTAGAAAGATATTTTACACTTACATCTGATTCTAGTTCAAGAGGGGTAAAATCAGTAAAATTTGAGATATATGGTAATTTAATTATTCCAATATTAATTCTATCATTTCTATTATTATCAAACCTGGTAGTTACGCTATCCTCATCATCTATATTAATAGACATATACGGAATAACCCCAAGGCAGGGCTTCTTTATTTTCTCTTCTATCATCTTTATTCCTGGCCTTAAAAGCTCAACATCTCCACGGAACTTATTAATAATAAAACCCTTTATTCTCTCTCTTTCTTCAGCCTCTAATAGCATAATAGTACCATATATGGCAGCAAAGACCCCACCTCTATCGATATCACCTACAAGTATCACTGGTGAATCTACCAGTTCTGCAAGGCCCATATTCACAATATCATTCTCTCTGAGATTTATTTCAGCTGGACTACCTGCCCCTTCAATAACTATAGCATCAAAAGTATTATTTAATTTGTCATATGCTTCTTTGACTATACCTTTAAATTTTGGTTTTAGTTTATAATATTCCTTTGCATTTGTATTTGCATAAACCTCCCCATTAATAATAACCTGGCTCCCCACATCACTTGTTGGTTTTAAAAGAATTGGATTCATCTCTACCATTGGTTCAATCATAGCAGCTTCAGCCTGCACTACTTGCGCACGCCCCATCTCTTTTCCATCCCTGGTAATATAAGAATTAAGAGCCATATTTTGTGACTTATACGGGGCCACATTATACCCATCTTCTTTAAGTATTCTACAAAGTGCGGCTGTTATTAAACTCTTGCCCACAGAAGAAGCAGTACCCTGCACCATTATATTTTTCGCCACCAGAATCTCCCCTTCCCTATGATTAATCTACAAATATTTATATTTTTAATAAATACAAAAAAACACATGAGGATAGTCATGTGTTTTTTGAATAGAAATAATAAAAAACCACATACCTCCCTCCGAAGTATCAATTGTTTCAAACTTCAAAGCAGGTATCCTGGCTCGCAGATCATATTACTCTCTTTCCCTTCCCATCTAGATAAATATATAGACAGTGGATATGAAAGATTTCATCCCTGCACACAGTAGCGGGGGCTGTAGAGGATTCTCACCTCTTTCCCTCTTAGCTTCTTAAATATAACTTTTTAAGAAGAACTCTAAAGTTTAATATGTAATTTTTAGACTTCTATTTTTTAAATTAATCTAATTATAGATAAAAAATC
>JADQBV010000181.1 GCA_016278415.1 Halanaerobiales bacterium | reverse complement strand
AGAATATAATAATAATTTCTTACTTGCTAATCTTGTTTCTTTCTATGAACAGAAGCTTTTATATCAAGATGAAGAACAGGAACTTGCTGAATATAATCTAGAGAATCCTTTGTTACTATTTGTGGGACATACTGTTAGTGCTTCTGGAAGTTTAACAATTGATGATAAGACCAGTATTAGTGATGTTGAATTTGTTATTCAATTCCTAAATAACTTTTTAAATAATCGAACTGATATTATTAATTCTATTGATGATATTATTTATAATCATGGGTTTAAAGATAAAGATGGCCAGGATGTATTTGCTGGTAGATTCTCTTATCTTAAGGAGAAAGATTTGTCTGCAGAAGATATCTATAAAGATCTTTTACTGAAGATATTTAACACTTCTTCCATAGGCTCTGCTAATCTAGAATTATATGAGATTAAGAACGCAGAGGGTGAGATCGGTTTAAAGCTGAAGGGAAAGGATTATTTTGCTTTAATCAATATTGGTGATGTCTCCCGTTTAACTAAACGATTGGAGAAGGCCGGTATTACTATTCTTGAAGATAATTTCTCTGATTCCTTTTTTACCAGGATAAATAGTCATAATTCAGATATTAATATCCTAATTGGGTCCAGGAAGTTTACAGAAGGTTGGAATAGTTACCGGGTTTCCAGCATAGGACTGTTGAATATTGGTAGAAGCGAGGGCTCACAGATAATACAGCTCTTTGGTAGAGGCGTTCGCTTAAAAGGATTAAATAATTCTCTACAGAGAAGTACTGTCTTTACTGACAGGGACCATCCTGCATATATAAAACTACTGGAAACACTAAATATTTTTGGTATTAAGGCAGATTATATGGAAAAATTCCGGGAGTATCTAGAAAAAGAGGGAATCGATACTGTGGGATACGAAGAGATTGATTTGCCAATCAAACCAGATAAGCAATTCCTGGGAAATGATCTTTTAACTATTAAATTGAAAGAGGGCTATAATTTTCAGGATGATAGATTTATCCAACTTGAAGTAGATAAAGATATCGATGTAACTATTGACCTTAGACCAAAACTAGAACAATTAAGCAGTTCTTCTAAGCAGGAAGAGGATCAATTAACAGGAGAACAAAAATATTATTTAGATGAGGTTGAAGAGGATATCTTTAATTATGTAAATTGGGATAAACTTTATCTAGAAATGGTTAACTATAAAAAACAGAGACAGTTTAGCAATATTCTTATAAAGAAAGAAAAACTGAAAGAAATTATTAAAAATAAACTGTACACATTATACTGTAATAAAAGTACTCTTGTACTTAACTCATTTGCAAAAATGGCTGAAATCGAAGATATAATAATCAAAATTCTAAAGAAATATATCTCTCAATTTTACCAATCACAGAGATTGGCCTATGAAAATACACATCTGAAATATACTCCACTAAGCAGAGAAGATGGTAATTTTCAGGACTATGTGGTAAAAGTTGAGAAGAAAAACAAGAAATTAATAAAAGAGATTAAAGACCTAATCGATAAACAGGATGAAATATATGATGAACGTCTTGAGGGAATAAAATCCATTCCCAATGTATATTTTGACCGTCATTTATTCCAGCCTTTACTGGTACAGGGTGGAAAACTAAAATCTACACCTGTTGGTTTAAATAATGATGAAAAGGCCTTTATTGAGGATTTAAAAGAATTCTTCATTCAGAATAAAGAAAGTGCAGGTCTTAAAGATAAAGAAATATATATACTTAGAAATCTAACCAGGGGGAAAGGGGTAGGCTTTTATGCAGCCGGCAACTTCTATCCTGACTTTATTCTCTGGATTAAAGCTGGTAAGAAACAGTATATTAATTTCATAGATCCGAAAGGAATCTTAATGCTCCATTACCTGGAGAATCCAAAAATCAAATTACATGAAATATTGAATGATATTCAGGACGATCTAAAGGAAACTGTAGATGATGAAGTTATTTTAAACTCATTTATTATCTCTAATACAGATAGCAAAACAATCAGAAAAGAATGGGGCCGGACGAAAAAAGAACTGGAAGATAATAATGTCTTATTTGTTGAAGACAGAGATATAATAGCCCGGATGTTTAGAAAGATATTGTATAATTAGAACTTTATTTAAAGATTTTCTATAACCGCTTTTTAGCGGTTTTTTTCTTTATGTGCAGGAAATAGTAATTTTTTAGAGTACTATAATACTATAAAAGTTATTTTACAATTTACTCAAATGGTGAAGTGATAAAAATGTTTTTGGGACAGTAGGAAAAAGAATTAGAGAGTAGAGTATCAGAAATAAAAAATAATATTTACCTGAAATGGGAAAGTAACAAATTATAGTTTATTTTTTGTGTATTTCCGCTTAAAAAAATAATATTTTGCATTTTAAATTTCAAAAACAATCAATGTGATCTAAATGGATAATTATACCATCCGCCACACCCTTTTTAGGGTATTGAATTCCCTGGATAATAAAATAAAGTTTTTTTAGTAAAATCAGGATAGTATTTTAATATAAACTGTTATAACACTATCTTAGTTCTTCTATTTTATTTTGAGGAATTTATACATAAATTATAGAGTTTATATAAATATTTGATTATGTTTTAGAAAGGAGACTCAATATGGAAATGAAAACTATAGTAATGATTAGTAAAACATTATTACCTATTTTTAATAAACTAAAGGAAAAAAGTATATGGAAAAAAATGATCTTAGATACTGGAGATAAAATTTTAAGTCAAGAACATGATATAGATAGTGAAATATTTTCTCAATTGGAAGTCTTATTTTCTGATGAAAGTTTAAAAGAACTGGCGAATACTTCTTTTAATGAGTCAGGTTATGAAATTATAACATTAATTAAAAATAAGTTAGAAGATGTTTTTGAGGGCTATAATGTTGAAGAGAGAAACAGGGAAAATTATATTCAAGACTTCTTAAAAATATTAAAGGCTGAGATAAAGGAAAGAAAACCAGATTTATATACACAAGTTTTCATGAAAGAATTTAGAGATGAAAATAATAAGGCTCATAAGGCATTACAAAAGGGGCAAAAAGAGATCATAAAAAATCAAACTAATAATGACAAAAAGCTTGAAGAATTAATTGATACAAAAAAGTTATATATGACAATTGATCAGGTTGATAACTGGCTTAAAGAAAGTACGGATCCTTCTATTAGCTTGAATTTCTTTAATTATGAAGATGAACAATTTGTTGATGAAATAAAAAGAAACTTATCTAAAAAGGAAATATACATTCAAGGTAAGACTAGAGAGGAAGTTGTTTATTATCTCCTTTATATTATAAAAAGTATTGGAGATAAAGAAATGATTGATAAAGTTTGTGTTGTAAATTCTCTGGATGCATGGAAGAAGTTAAAAGGTTCTATAAAAAACTACATATTGATACCTAACTTTAATGCCCAGGAAATTTCAATAATCCCACAAAATAAAAATATAATTGTTTTTGGCGAAGAGGATTTTACCGGAAATAAAAACCCAATTAAGTTAAGAAATAGAATCAGATCAAATATGTATGACAAATTAAAGAATGAAGATGTAAGAATAGATCTAATTAATAATATTGTAGATAAATCAAATGGTTTATTTACAATTTTTAAGCGACAAGTTTTCAAAGGAAAGCTATCAAAGCCTAAATGGGAAAAGCATAAAGGGAGAGTATTAATACCTGCACTTTTATTAGGAAAATGGACTGAAAACGATGGCGACAAGGAAATTATATCTAGGTTAAGTGGTAAACAATACACTGATTATATAGATGCAATAAGTAATGTGATTGGAGGGGAAGATCCCTTTATTTTAAATAATAATAGATTTAATAAAGCTATATATAAGATTGCCAATATAGAAGAATCATGGGAGATCTTATTTAATTTAGTTTCTGAAAATGATATTAAGAACTTTAAAGATATCGTAAATGATATTATATTGAGTATTGATCCGATATTTAATCTTCCACCATCTGAACATTATTATGCTTCTCTAAAAACAGAAGAACCAAAATATTCTTTACAGTTAAAATCAGGTCTAATTAGAACACTGATTATGCTAGCAAATAGAGATGGCCACCCAAACAATTTGAATATAACTTATACACAGTCTTTTGTTGATGAAATTATGGATAATTTATTTAACAATGTATCTACTAAAAAACAGTGGTTTGGATTATCACAACTTTTAAATGAAATGGTTGAAGCATCGCCAGCTATTTTGACTACAGTTTTAGAAAAAGAGGTTATAAATTATAAATCATCATTATGGGCAATTTTTGAAGAGCAAAGTGACGGATTTACTGGAAGAAATTATTATACCCATGTTTTATGGGCTATTGAAAAATTACTATATATGAATGATTATACTATAAGGGCATTATTAATACTTGCTAAATTGTCTGAAAAAAATATTGATTATAAGATATCTAATACTCCTGTAAGCACATTGTCTAAAGCTTTATGTGCCTGGAAACATGAGATAAATATTACGATAAATGAAAAGGTTCAAGTGGTAGAGAAAATAGTTAATAACTATATAAATGGATGGGAAATACTAAAAGACATACTTCCCACACGTAGTTCTGGCGGTATATTTACAAGTCTTAATAAGCCCCAGTATAGATATTATAAGTTTATAGAAGAACTAGAAACCAGGAAACAAATATGGGATACTTACAGAGAGTATCTTAAAATTGCAGTAAAAGCCGCAGAATATGATATAGAACGGTGGATAGTAATATTCGAGGATTGTTTATTCTTTGAATTTGATTTAGAAGATGAGGTATTTAAAAAAGTAAAAGAAGTCATATCTAATTTTAAGTCTGACTCAGAAAAATATAAGCTAAAAAAACAAATAAGATCAATAATATCCAGACACCGATTCTATAAAGATGCAAATTGGTCGATGAAGGAAGAACATGTAAATAAATTAGAACAGGAAGTTTTTAATCAAATTATATTTGATAATCCTATGTATGACTACCTGTATTTATTTAATTCTTACGAACCTAAATTAATTAAACCCGAACCATATCCTAGTGAGTATGATTATAAAAGAAAAAGGGAGAAAATAAACCATATGCAAATAAATGCAGTGGAACATTTATCTCAGTTGGAAGGATTTAGTTTTTTAGCTTTTATAAGAGAATTGGATGATGAGGCATCCGGGGAATTAGGAGCAATTATTGCTGAAAAAGTTCATGAATATAATTTGGATATGGATTTTCTATTAGATTTATCTCGTTTTAAAAAAATAAGTATATTAAGATCCTACTTACTAAAGATACATAATAAAAAAGGGAACTCCATAATAGAAGAAATACTTACTGATGAAAAAAGTGATTTATTACCTTTAGAAGTAAAATTTCAAATATTAAGCATTTCAAGAATAGATGATGATTTTTTTCTTTTTGTTGAAGGGCTTAATAATGAATTAAAAGAGTACTATTGGAAACATATTAGAATTTTTGGAAATACAGTAGAAAAAAATTATCTAGATAAGTTTGTAAATAAAATGATTTTATATCATAATTATGGAAGTGCTTTAGAAATAGTAAATCAAATAAATAAGATTGATGTGGAAATACATTTAGAAATATTGGAAAAAATTCTAAAGAATCAAGATTCATATACTTTGAAATCTAATGATGACTTTAATATAAGGAATTCATTTGAATTTATGTATGAAAAATGTTATTCAAGTAAAAAGTTTAAAAACAGGATTATTGCGTTAGAAATGGCATATACGAAACTTTTATCTAGAGACTTTGAACTAAAGTACTTACTGTTTGAATTAAGAAATAATCCTAATCTCGTTGCAGACCTTGTAAAGCTTTCTTATAAATCTAATCTTGAGTCAGAAACAGAAAAGAAGCTTAATTCAGAAGAAAAAGCTAAAGTGGAAATTGCGTTTAATATACTATATAATATTAAATTTTGTCCGGGAGTAAATGATGATGGTTCTATTGATGAAAAAATCTTAAATACATGGGTAGACAATTATCTTAAGCTAATCGAAGAAAATAACCAAGAAGAAATTGGTAGAGTAGTTTTAGGAGGTTTTCTGGCATATTCACCAGTAGGATTTGATAGAATTTATCCTCATGAAGCTGTTAGAAAGATAATTGAAAAATATTATACAAAAGAAATTGAAAGTGGATTTCATACAGAAGTTTTCAATAAGCGTGGTGTCTACTGGGGTAGTGCTGGTAAGGAAGAGAAAACAATATCAGAAAAATATCTAAAATATGCCAATGCAATTAAGATATCATCTCCTAAAACATCACAAATTTTAAAATCCATTTCTAGAGATTATCAAAGGCAATCTCAACGCGAAAGAGAGATGGCTGAAAATGGTTTATAGAGGATCAAAAATTACTTTTAAAAAAGCAAAACAATTAGGCTCTGGTGGTAATGGAGATGTTTATAAGATTAAAACAGAAGATATCAATTTTGAAGCTGTTGTGAAACTGTTACGATTTAGAAGAAGTAATCATTTAAACAGATTTGAGAAAACTAAATATGAAAGATTCAAACATGAAATTAACACTCTAGAAGAATTAAATAAAGAGATGGATGGGTTATTACCATTAATAGATTATTATACACCAGATAATCCTAATTATTATAATCGGCCATGGTATGTAGTACCATATGCAAAGACTTTTAAAGCGGTGGTTTTAGGAAATGATATAAACATGGAAGAGAAGATTGAATATATAAGAGAAATTGCAGTTATATTAAGAAATCTACATAAGAGGGGATATGCACACAGAGATATTAAGCTTGATAATGTATTCGTTTATGAACAAAATATTAAGTTGGGAGATTTTGGTCTTGTCTGGCATGAATCATTGGATGGATTAACGAGAACAAATGAGGGGATTGGTGCATGGACAACCATAGCTCCAGAGATGAAAAGAAATGCATCAGAAATAATGTTACCTTTTCCAGCAGATGTTTATTCTTTTGCTAAACTGATATGGATTGTTTTAACTGAGGATGAACTTTGTTTTGATGGACAATATGAGAAAGACAAGCCTTTTACATTAGATTGTAATAATTTAGGAGTTAATACAATTGAGGATATACATGAACTTCTTAATAGAGCAACAAATGATGACTTTTCAAAACGGCCAAAAATAAATGAATGTATAGAGATTATTGATAAATGGTTTGATACAAATAATGATCCCAAGAAGTTTAAAAGGCAGATCATTGATGCAAAGAATAACGAGATACGAATAAAATATGAACCAAGTATTACAATATACAATAAATTTGAAGTAATATTTAATATTTTGAAAGAGATTAATAAGTTATTTTATATTGAAAGTCTGCAGATTAGTGGATTTTATCTTGAGGAATGTAAAATGGCTAATATATTAAATTGTATTGAAATTAGTAATGGAAGGGAAACTTACATAATTAAGCCGGTTGAATTAATAGCAGAGAGAATAAAAGATACAAAAAACCAGTGTAAATACATTTTAGGTATTGAGGATATTAATGACGAGGAAATAGAAAATATGAGTGATGATGAAGAATATATAAATATTAATGATAGAGGTCCTTCTTATCTAATGACTAATGAAAATATCAACAATAAACAAAAAATATTATTGAATAAGGAAGATAAGATGATGATTTTGGAAAGAGAAATATAATATTGAAGGCAGCTAATTTCTGAGTTTAACATGTAAATGAGAAGACGAACGAACATATTAGTACTGTATAATAAAATATTAAGGCGTTAAAGAGAGTGATAGTCCTTGATATAACAGACTCTTTAGGAAAGCATTGACTTTTTTAAAGATAAAAGATTATGGCTATTTATCATTAAATATATTAGAAAGTAAAAGATCTGATTATGTAGTTTATGATTCTGATATAGAAGAGAAAGAAATTACCCCTTAAATTTGAACAAAGTACTAATGTATTGGTTTATGCAAAATTACCTGGCTGGTTTAAAATCCCTACATTGATTGGTAGTTATAATCCAAACAGGGCGGTACTTGTTGAGAAAGATGATGAGAAAAAGCTATTTTTAATAGTAGGATCAGTAAGCATTAGTATGCAGCTTATAGGCGAGGTGGAGGAAGGTAAGATTAAATGTGGTAGAGGACATTATACTTAGAGGAAGGTATTATATATACTCTTTGTAGATACCTTTGATAAGTTTATGGATGAAGTATGTAGATAGTTATATGAGTTATTTAAAATAATTAAGATATAGTAAGTAAGGAGTTTATATAAATGAAAAATAATATTTTTCCCTGGAAAAGATTTTGGTGCCATATTAATGGTAGTATAACCACTAATATGCGTGGCTTTGTTTATGATCCAGAAATCAATTATTTAGCACCTTATCATGAAGGAGTTCTTGGCTTTGAAGAGATAAATGAAAAGTCTGCTGTTTTTTTCTTAGGTGAGCCTGGCTCAGGAAAATCTACTACTATTAAAAAGGATGTTGAAATTTTTATAAAAAATAACAATAAAAATGGGAATTTAATAATTCATGAAGATTTATCTGGATATAGTAATGAACAGGGATTAATTAAAGAATTGTTTTACTCAGATGAGATAGAGCAATGGAAGCAGGGGAATAACCAACTATATTATTTTTTAGATAGTTTAGATGAATGTATGCTTAACATACCTAATATATCAGCTATTTTACTTAAGGAAATATATAAATTAAAAGATTTCAAAGAAAGATTAAATATTCGTATTATATGCAGAACTACAAAACTGCCTAATAGTCTTGTTGATGGATTTAGTGAGATATGGAATAGTAGTAATAGTAATGAAAATACAAAAACTGATAGTGTTGGAATTTATGAATTAATACCTTTAAGAGAAAAAGACATAAAATTAGCAGTTGAGATGAGAGGAATAGATGAAGATAAGTTTATTGCAGATATTATTAGAAAAGAAATTCAACCATTAGCAAGTTATCCGATTACATTGAATTTCTTAATTAATATTTATCAACAAAATAAAAGTTTACCTGTCTCAAAAACAGAACTATATAATAAAGGCTGTAAAATTCTATGTAGTGAAAATAATAAGGACCGGGTTCTTGCTAATGATAATTATTTGTCATCAAATAGGGCACTAGCCTTAGCATCTCGTATTGCAGCTTTTATGTTTTTTTGTAATAAAAAAGCTGTATCAATTTATCCAGATATAAGTTTTGATAATAGTCTCATGCAAATTTCCAGTATTGAAGGAGAGAAGGAAATTACAGATGATCAAATTGAGTTTAGTTTTACAGAAAAGGACTTAAAAGAGGTAGTTCAACAAACAGCATTATTTTCAGCAAGAGGGAAAGATAAATATGGTTTTGTCCATCATAGTTATATGGAATACCTTGCTGCCAGGTATTTAATAGTTCATAAATTACCTTTAAAACAAATTAAAGCTATTATTTTTTCTAAAGATAATATGGTAATACCTCATTTTTCTGGTGTAGCCAGTTGGTTAATTTCTTTAGATTCAAAAATAAGGGAATTGGTAATAGAAAATAATCCATTAGTTATTCTAGACAGTGATGTTCATCATATAAGTGAAGATAAACATGAGAAGATCTTAGAGAATTTATTAAAACAATTTGAAGATAAACTAATAATCGATACTATCCCAAGGTTATATTTTAAGTATTATAAGCTTAATTATCCAGGAATTGAACAACAATTAAAGAATTATATTAAAAATAAGAACAAGCATTTTATGGTAAGAAGAGTAGCAATAGATATTGCTGAAACCTGTAAAGTAAAAGAACTGCAAGAGATACTTTTGACAATAGTTTTCGATACTTCAGAAAAACTATATACTCGGGAGCAAGCTGTACATGCACTTTCGAAAATAGCTGATAGAAAAACATGTTTAGAGTTAATACCTTTAATTAAAGATGATTTTGCAGAGGATAAGAGAGATGAGATTAAAGGTGCTATACTTACTGCCTTATGGCCTAAACATATATCTACTAAAAAAGTCTTTGATTTAATTACACCTGGAAAGAAAAGTGATTTTTATGGTAAATATTTTGTTTTTTTAACTCAATTTGCTAAGAATTTAAAATCTGAAAATCTTGATATAGCCCTGGAATGGATGAAAGAGCAATTCAATGATGAAGGAAAGGATTTGCCTTATTATAAACAGCTAAAAAACATTATTTTATTTAGATCCTGGGATTATCTTGATGAACCTAAAATTATGGAAGCTTTTGTGAAAGCTATTATACCTAGAATAAATAATTTTAAAGATATATGTCCATTATCTTTTGGTTATGAAGAGAAAAAAATTCCTCACTTAAAAAAAAGTGTAAGAAAAAAACTAATATTAAAACTAATAGAAAACCATTGTGAAAATTTACATATGGTTATAGTTAAGAGTCCAAAGTTATTGTTAAATGAGGATCTAGAATGGATGGTAAATTATTTTATTGAAAACAGTAAATCAAAAAACTGTGAAATCTGGCTTGATTTAATTAACCGTCTTTTTAAACGTGATGATCCTGAGTATGTTGAATTGATATATAAAAATATGTCAAAATCTAAAGATTTATTAGAAAAATTTAAAGATATATTTGAAGCAATTGAAATAAACTCAGATAAAGCCCAGAGACTTAAAGAAGATTATAATTATATTAAAGTTGCAGATGAAAACAGGAATAAAAGAGATGATAAAGAACGGTGTTATGAAACTGAAAGAAAAATAAATGAATTAATGAATAAGTATGGGCAAGGGCGAGTAGCTGATTGGTGGAAATTATGCTATGTATTATCTTATAACAAGAAGAATCCTTATACTTTAGATGAATATAGATCAGATATTAGAAAATCATATGGTTGGGAAATATGTGATCAGTCTATGAGAGAGGAGATAGTAAAATGGGCTAGAGAATATATTATGAAAAATGAAGTTTCACCAAAAGAATGGCTAGAAAATAATATTTATTATCGACCAGTAATGGCAGGATATAAAGCACTTATTTTATTAAAAAACCTTGACCCTTTATTTTTAGATACTCTGTCTCCAGATATCTGGAGTAAGTGGGCTGAAGTAATTTTAGGTTATCCAGAATCATATCATAACGCAGAACAGGACAATTTTTATTTTAAACTAATAGAACAGGCATATCATAATTCTCCTGATGGAATAATAAATACATTATCTAAAATAATAGATAAAGAGAATAAAGAACATAAGAATCTTTTTATTCTCCATAAAGTTGAAAGTATAAATGATAATAAATTAAATTCTTTCCTATTGGAAAAAGTTAAAGGTAATTCATTAAATCCGAAGTGTTTTTATACGATCATATCATTCCTTATTAAAAATAACTTTGGAGAAGCAATAGATTATGCAAAATCTTATTTGACTGACCCGGTATTTTCAGAAAGTGATAAAGCATATGTAAAATATACTGCACTATCCTTGCTAAACTATACAGAAGATGCAACATGGGATTATATATGGCCTTTAATTCAGAAAGATAATGAATTTGGCAAAGAATTATTACTTTCTTTTTCTTTTGATACCGAAACATTTAATACAGAGAGGGACTTCGTGGATAAAATTACCTCTGATAGAATTGCTAAGTTATACATCTTGTTATGTAAGTATTTTCCAAGAGAAGAAGATCCAGATATTAGTGAAGTGCATATTATAAATGGTCGGGAAAGTGTTGTTCGTTTTAGAAATGATTTACTAAAATATCTTGAACAAAAGTGTGCTGTTAAATCATTACAATATATTAAAGATAAATTACCAAATAATGATATAATTGATTTTTATTTAATTGAGGCCAGGAGATATAAACGGGAGTTAAGTTGGTATCAATTTTCAACTAAAGAATTTTCATCAATGATAAAAACAGTTGATAGCTATTTTATTTATAATGAAAAATTACTAATAGAAGCTATAATTAGCTCATTACATAAGATGGAATCATTATTGCAAGGTGAAACTCCTCTGGCTTTTATGTTATGGGATAAAGTAGATGATAAATACAGGCCAAAATCAGAAAATGATCTAAGCGATTTTATAAAAGTACATTTAAAAGAAGAATTAGATTCTAAGGGTATTGTTGCTTTAAGGGAAGTAGAAATTAGAAGAAGAAAAAGCAAGGATGGTATAAGTGGTGAAAGAACAGATATTTATGTTACTGGCTCTGTTCCTAATTTAAATAAGCAATTAAAAGTCATTATTGAGGTGAAGGGTTGCTGGCATTCAGAAGTTAATAAAGCAATGGAAACACAACTACTAAATAGATATCTTGGAAAAAGAAATTGTAATTATGGATTATATATAGTAGGATGGTTCTGTTGTAAACAATGGGATAAAAATGATAGTAGAAGTAATAGAATAACAACTACAGATATTGAAGAAGTCCGAGAATTATTAAAAAAACAAGCAGAAACTTTATCTAATGGTGATAAACTGATAAAATCATATGTTTTGGATTGCTCTTTAAAATGATTAATATGTATGATTTATGGCAATTTATTTAAATATATTAAGATTAGTAGCAGTTAATATATCCAGTAAAATTAATTAAAAGAAGGACAGGATTATATTATTATTTTAAATCCTGCCCCAATCCTGCTCAAAACCTATGGAAATAGGCTAAAACTGCACAATCTAAAAATCAACATACACCTTATAATCCTTGATATAAATGGAATCTCGTGGATTTACCAAAAACCACAAAAGTATGCACTGATAACAATATATTATCTGTTCTGTTCCTTCGTTTCTACACCCAAATCCGCCAGTTTAAGGTAATAGCTATCTAACGTCTGATGACTTCAGCAACGGATATGATATATGTTAATTTTTTTTCATCCAGTATAAGACAAAAAGGAGATGGGATATATATGAGTCCCAAATTATTTAAAAAGGTTAATATAGTGTACTTTTCTGGAACAGGCGGGACAACTCGCATTGCTAATTTAACAAACAAGCTTTTAGCGGAATATGGGGTAACAACCAATGTAGAACCTTTAGAACATAACAATTATTTAAAGAATAATATTAACGAGATAAAAAATGTTGACTTGTTAATTGTTTTATTTCCAGTTCATGCATTTGATGCTCCTGAGCCAATATACAAATGGATAAAGAGTTTACCAAAAGGAGAAAAAATATCAGTTGTAATTATCTCTGTATCTGGAGGAGGAAAAGTAGGTGTTAATAGTGCTTGTAGAGTAGGAATTATAAAAAAATTACAAAAAAAAGATTATAATATTATCTATGAAAGAATGCTGGTAATGCCATCGAATTGGATAGTTTCTACAAATAAACAGCTTGCAATACGTTTATTAAAAGTGCTGCCCTCAAAAACAGAACAAATTGTAAAGGAAGTATTGGAAGGTATAAAACGAAGAAGAAAACCAACAATTGGTGGAAGAATTTTGACAACAATATTCAAATTAGAAAAACTAGGTGCTAAAATATTTGCGAAAAGTTTTAAGGTAAGACAAAATTGCAATGGATGTGGATGGTGTGCAAATAGTTGTCCCATGAATAACATTGAAATGCAGGGGAATAAGCCTGTATTTAAATGGAATTGTGTAGCTTGTCTTAGATGTATTTATGGTTGTCCGAAAAATTCAATTTATACAAAAATTTATTCTTTTATTGTTATTAAAGAAGGATATAACCTGGATAAATTAGAAAAACAAGTTTGTGAAATTGAATTAGAACCAATTGAAAATATTAATGAGGGTCTTTTTCTCAAAGGTGTAAAAGAATACTTAAGGGAAAAGTAAAGAAAAAAGGATGGATAAATTTGCTCAACCATATTTCTCATAAATATTCTTTGACATTTTCTTGATGATGTTTCTAATATGAGGTGGGTTTAAGATCTCTACACTGTCGCCAAAGCTTAGAATAAAGCCATATACCCAGTGGTCTTCGGGGAATGTGACCTTTACAAAAAAGTATCCATCATCCCTTTCCTCAATTTGTTTTTCTGTAAAAAAGTCTTGTATCCTCATATAAGCCTCAGGTTTGAATAACATCTCCAAGTCAACGTCTTTTCCTTGCTGTTCCCAGTGGTTTTCGTCTTCAAACTCTTTAAAAATTTTATGTTCTTTTGCATAGCTTTCTTCTGTTATCTTTATAGATGTTATTCTTGAAAGCCTAAAAATACGGTAGTCTTCTCTGAGATTACAGAAGGCATAGAGATACCAGGTTGTTCCTTTCAGTACAAGTGTAATAGGTTCAATCTTCCTATTACTGTTTTCTCTTTTTGAATTTATGTAGGATAACTCAACAATCTTATTTTCCTTAATTGCCTGCTTAAACAGGTCTAATTTCCCTTTTATCTCTTTATTTTCTCCCCAGGGGTTAAGGTCCATGATTATCTGATTTTGTTGTTCAAAGTAATTATTTTTTTCTGGGTGAGTAATCTTGATGGTATTGAGCCACCTGTCCGGAAAAAGTGAGCCACTATTCC
>JADQBV010000312.1 GCA_016278415.1 Halanaerobiales bacterium | reverse complement strand
TTAACTAAATATTTATAAATCTCATTGTTAATCTCTCGTTGCCGTCCAACCAGCCCTTGGTTCCCAAAGAAAACATTAAATTCTAGCACATAGAGCCTATCATCATAGACTACGATATCAAAGCCTGCATGATTTATGCCTGTCTGTTTGGCAATCTTTTCGACTAAGGCAATAGCTTCTTCAGGTATATTTTCATGAGAGATCATACCACCCTGGGCCAAGTTGTTTTTAAAGTTCCCTTCATCACCTATACGCCAGTAAGCTGAAAAGACCTTGTCGCCGATAAGGACAACTCGTAAATCGCGGGATATTGGCAAGTATTCCTGTAAATATAGGATACTGTTTTCTTCAAGATACTGATTTAAGTCAGTCATATCATTAATAAGATAGACACCTTTACCCTCAGAACTGCGGGGCTTTTTTGCTATAAAAGGGAAGCCGAAGTTTGATAGTATTTTTTCTTTTATCATATTTTTATTAGCTTCTGGGTTATGCCCCATAATTTTGGTATAGGGGGTATGTTCAGGGATGATTGCCTGAAACATACGGGTCATTTCTATCTTGTCATGACCAAGGTGGTAACTACTGATACTGGGGAAAATATTTTTCTGCCAGCCATAGACTAAGGAGTTAACCTGCCAGTATTCTGGGTAGAGTATGAAACTCGCTGATTTAATCTTTTCTTCCTCCTGAAGCATATTCTCTGCTTTAATATAACTACTATTGGGAAATCCAATACTACGAAATGGGTTAAAACTAATAAATTCCATCTATACCACCATCTTTCTATCTATATAATGAATACTTAAGATTAATAATTTACTTATATCTTTAAGGAATTGTCAATTCTAAATTCATAGATACTAAAGTATGAAAGTAAGATACCATAGTTTATCTATGATTATTTTATTATACATAAAAACTTAAAAATGTCTATATAAATTTTTTGAATGGCCTATTCTCTAGGTATATTTACTTATTAATATAAGATATTTACTCATTAATATAAGATAATTGAAGGATTTTATATTAATATAGAGAATAATAGTAATATGAAAAGTAAAATTAGTAATTTTTTCACAAGTTTGATATTAAATATTGATTGAGGTGCTTTAATTGAAAATTAAAAAGGCGATTATCCCAGCTGCAGGTCTTGGAACTAGATTTTTGCCTGCTACTAAAGCCCAACCTAAAGAAATGCTCCCAATAGTAGATAAACCAACTATACAATATATAATAGAAGAAGCAATTCAAGCTGGTATTGAAGATATCCTTATTATAACTGGTAAACATAAAAGGGCTATAGAAGACCATTTTGATAAATCTATTGAGTTGGAAATTGCTTTAAAAGAGAAGGGTAAAACTGAGCTACTTCAACAGGTTGAAGATATATCAAATCTAGTAGATATTCATTATGTAAGACAGAAAGAACCTAAGGGTTTGGGTAATGCTATTTACTGTGCTCGTACTTTTATAGGCAATGAACCCTTTGCTGTTTTACTAGGTGATGATGTCATGGTTGCTGATAAACCTGTTATTGGTCAAATGATGGAGATATATTCTGAAAAAGAAGCAACTATTATTGGTGTTCAGGAAGTACCTGAAAAAAGGGTATCTAGTTATGGTATAGTAAGATACAGTGAACAGCAAGATAAATTATATTTGATTGAAGATTTGATTGAGAAACCAAACAAGGAAGAGGCTCCATCTAACTTAGCAATATTAGGAAGGTACATAATAACACCAGAGATTTTTTCTATATTGGAAGATACAAAGCCTGGAAAAAATGGTGAGATACAATTAACCGATGCCTTAAAGAAATTGGCTATTCAGCAGAAAATGTATGCATATAGATTCGAAGGCAAGAGATATGATGTTGGTGATAAATTAGGTTTTTTAAAGGCAACAGTTGAATTTGCCCTGCAGAGGGAAGACTTGGGGGAAGATTTCAAGAATTATCTAAAGGAACTAATCCTATATTAGTTTATTTATTTTTTGAGATTAGTTAAGCGCTTTAGTTATAGTCATATGAAATAGATTCTAAGTTTAGATAAAACAGTAAATATAAGTAAAAACATACTATATAAGAAATAAAGTGTGGGAATTGAGGTGCTCTTGTGACAGAAAGTTCGCTAACAGGATATATCAACCGAAAATTAACGTATTTGTTTATTGCTTTAATTATAATTGTGGTTATCTCTGTGTTCTTTATCATAGAAGGTTTTATAGAAAACATTGTATATACTTATATGTATGATGTGACTATTGACTCAGTATTCTCTTCACTTGATCAATATGCGGAGAATATAAATATCCAGGAGAAATCTTATGATAGATTACTAAGTGATTTAACATCAGATTTTAATAAAGCATTAAAGTCTCAGGATACCCCAATACAGCAGTTAAGTGATTCTAATTATTCCGGTTCCCTAGGAGAAGTGTTAGCAAGCTATTCTTCAGGAATGGAACTAATTGGACTCCCAAAAGGTATTTCAGATCAGATATTTTTTTACATAGTTGATAATACCGGGACTATTATAAAATCAAATGACGAAGAACAGCTTGGAGAAAAACTTCATAATTTTTCTAAAGTAGATCAGTCTTTAAATGGTGAAATATTATTACAGAGGTATATTAATGAAGTAGATAGCTATGGGTCCAGGAAATATGGCTATGTTCGTTATTCTGATCAGTATTTAATTAAGCTAAGTCTACCCTTACATATTACATTTTATGATAAAATCACTGAACGCTTTACTTCTATGCAGGAGAAGTTTGTTTTTCTAAAGGAAATAGCTTTATATCGTGGGGCATATACCCCTGTAAATGATGTTTTCGGATATCCAACAGAAGAAGATAGGCAATATTTTAGTCAACTTACAGAGGAAAATCCGAGTATAAGGCAGGCTATTAACAATTATTCTTTTATTTATTATACTACCTGGAATCATGGGATGGATAATGTTAACTATATAAGCTCTTTGCCCTATTATATTAGATTTAAAATGGATTTTTCTGATAACATATTATTAATTAGTAGAACCATTACCTTATTTATATGTATAATTCTGTCTTTGGCTATTTTCTCTGTTTACTTTATTAATAGACGTTTATCACAGAAGATAACCACCCCATTTGTGGATTTAGCAGAGAATATGACTAGGTTAGGTACTCATGCTGATCTAAGTAATATTGATGAGAAATTGGAAAGAACTGATATAAAAGAGGTTAATATGCTTCTGGCTAGTTATCAGGAGATGACCAGTGAATTGTCTAGTTCGTTTGAAGAACTAAGGGCGGTTAATGATGAACTAGAGGACTCTTATAGAGAGACTTCTGTATTGGCAGAAAACCTTCATAATGTTATACAGATGGCTACTAAACTAACAGATACTGTTTTTGATGATAAAGAGCGCTTTTTAATAGAACTATTTTATGTTGCCAAAAAATTAATACCAGAGGCTGATTATGGTACTGTTTTTGTTGTTGATAATGATAAATTAAAGTGTTTAGAATCTGTTGGACATAGCATGCAGGATATAAAATCAATAGCATTTAAAGATGATATGTATAATAGCTTAGATGAGGTTATTTATATTAAAGATGTGGATAAGGAGAAAGAAAACTTAAGTGATTCTCAACTAAGATTATTAAATAGTAAGCGACCTATTAGGTCTTCACTGATGGTGAAATTATATGTGGGTGATGAATTAGCAGGTGCCCTTAATTATGATATAGCTGAGAATAATAAGGCTAGTTTTAGTAAACAGTCTATAGAGACAATTAAGGCTTTTGGTAATCTTGCTTCTGCCTTCCTGACTATGCAGAGCTATAAGCATATACATGAGCGTTTCCAACGTCAGATAATACTGGCTATTATAAGTATGTTAGAAATACATGATAGCTATACAAAGGGTCATTCGGAGAATGTGGGTAGAATATCTGCTATGATTGCTAAGGAAATGGGTTATAGTGCAGCAGATGTGAAGAATATTGAATGGGCAGGATTGGTTCATGACATAGGTAAAATCTTAATTAGTAAAAAGATACTTAATAAAGAAGGTGTACTAACAGCTGATGAGTACACTCAAATAAAGAAACATACTATCTGGGGTTATGAGGTATTGGTTAGCTCAGATGAATTAAAAGATATAGCTGTTTATATGCGCCATCATCATGAAAGATGGGATGGAATGGGTTATCCAGATCAGCTGAAGGGCAAGGAGATACCTAGAGTATCAAGGATAATTGGTTTAGCGGATTCCTGGGATACAATGAGAAGTGATAGAATTTATAGAAAGAAGTTATCTTTGGAAATCGCTATTGAAGAATTAGAGGCAAATAAAGGAACACAGTTTGACCCTGAAGTCGTGGATGTAGCCATGAGGTTAATAGAAGAAGGTAAGCTGGATTAGTCGATGTTATAATAGTTTAATTCTTAATCATAGGGATTTGGGATTTTCAAATACTTTGCTTAAAATATAATAAGGGATTTACTAATTAACTTAACAGAAGGAGTTATAATGATGAAGGGAAAATTATTTTTTAGGGGTCATATTTTGTTAATAGTATCTATTTTTATATGTTTATTCTTTGTGAATACGGAGTTTATCGGTGCATATCAATTGACAGCACGTTCTTTTGGAATGGGTGGTGCTTTTACTGCAGTTGCAGATGACGTAGAGGCGGTCTTATATAATCCGGCTGGTATGGCTGATAATGGTGTTGTAGGACTGGATTTTAGTGGGGGAGTAACTTTATTAAATAGGGATGAATTAGAAAAGCTAGAGGGTATCCAGGATAATACAGAGTTTGAATATATTAATGATAATTTAAGTGGTATAACAGAGGATATTGGACTAGACTATCAGGTATTCTTTGGTGCAAAATTATCTTCAATAGGATTAGCACATAATATAAAGGATAATCACTTAGTGGAATATAATAATGGAGACTATAAATACTCTAACAAAAGGGTAAGTGAAAGTATATTTACATATGGTAATGAGATTATCAATCCACCTCTAGACTTAGGGACACTTTCTTATGGTTTCAATCTGAAGCTTATTGATATAAGTAAACAGGCTTTTAATATGGGGGATAATACTGAAAAGAAAAGTAAGGGTAATGGTTTTGGAGTTGATTTTGGATTGTTAGCAAAGGTAAGTGATAATATTAGGGTTGGCTGTGTAGTAGAAAATATATTGCCTACAGATGTAGATTTAGATGGAGAAAAAGTAAAATATAATCCTAGTCAGAATGGTTGGGATGCTGAAGCTCCTATTAATTATTCTGAAGAAGAAGATTTTGATACTAATGTTAGGATTGGTGCAGTATTAGATGTACCTGTTGTAAACTTAAAATTAGCAGCAGATATTGATAATCTGTTGGATAATAATGATGCAGGTCAGGTATTACATCTTGGGCTAGAGAAGGATCTTTTCCTTAATTTTATGACATTACGAGCAGGGAAGATTACTGGGAGTGATGTTAATATAACTACTCTAGGCTTTGGTATGAATTTAAGTGGATTTAATCTTGACTTTGCAGTAGGAGAAGATAATAAGAGGGATGATATTACAGCTTTACTATCTGCTAATATGAAGTTTTAATCAGAAACATAAGGTTTGGCTAACCAGGTATTATACTTTTAAAAAAACTGATATTAGGCATATAATTACCCCCTATATAGGGGGTTTTAATTTATTTAGGAATATAAACCTCACTCCTGGTTTGTAGTTAATATTTTTTCCTTGAAATACTCAAGTTCATCGATGGTATTTTGTAGTATATCTATAGATTCATTGATATTATTAATACTCACCAGTTCTTCATCATGAAAGGGAACCCATATCTCTGTTAAATTTTCCAGGGATTCTCTCATCCTATATCTACAGGCATCTTTATATTTGTCTTTGGTCATCAGGTCAACCATATTCTATCAAACCCTTTCTTTTCTGTTATATCTTACTTTTATTATTTTAATTTCATGTGAAATCAAATGAAAGCTGTCATCATCATATATGTTTTGTTAAAAATGGAGGTATTATACTTATCGAATTTTGTATATTTTAGTATATAATTGGCGAAAATTAAAGGACTTTAGTCTTGATATATCGAATTATTAATATATTAAGTCTTATATAATTTATCCCATGTATTTACAGATGACATCTGCTAGTCTTCTGTAGTAATTAAATATTATTCAGCAGGTGACTAAAAATCCAGTATTATAGAGAGGTGTGGAAAAATGAAGAGGTATTTATTTATTTTACTGACTTTGATGATTCCTATAGTGATCTTATCGGCCTGTTCTAATCCTCAGGGTGGTTTCGGTCCTTCCTGGGATCTTAGTATTAAGATACCTATAGTTAGTTATTCTGAGGATAATCAGCTTACAGTTGAGGATATCTTTGGTGATAATGTTAATGTTGAGGAGGGGTTTAGTGATAATCTATTAGATGGGGAAAATACTTTCAATATAGGTTCAGAATTGACGAATTATACATTTCCCAATATTGGAGAAGGGGAGTCAATATCCATGCCGACTATTGAATTGGTAGGTTTGATAGACCCTTATAGTCAAGATATCCCGTTGACTCCTGGAATTAATAATGAAAGTATAACGATTCCGAGTGTTGATATACCAGATATATATGATAGAGTTACTTTTGCAGAGCGAGATAAGAATGGTCTACTACAAGAAGTCCAATTAACAGTTACAAACAATACTTCAAATATTACTATTGATAGCCTAACCATTAATATAGATTATAGTGATGGTAATAATCTGATAACAGATACAATTAATTTTAATAATATACAAGCAGGTCAATCTATTGATGATACATTTTTGAATGGACGTACAATTAATAGTGAAGATATGAATATTAGTGCTAGCATAACAACTTCAGGTACAAGTGCTGCTGACATTTCTCAAGATACAATGACTATTAGTGTTACTTTCCCTGATGTTATAGAAAGCATTCAAGGCCTTGACACCTCCGGGTTGAATATTGATTACCATATAGAAGAGACTATTACATTGCCGGATATAGTTATAGAAGAGGGAGTAAAAGAGATAAGGTTTGCCAGTGGTAATTTAGGTGTTGATATAACAGATATACCTGGTTTGAATCTTGCCTGGGATAGCTTATCTATTGCTGGACTTACAAATAGTGATAGCATTATACCATTAACCGGAGAGACTGTTGATTTAAACGATGGTAGTTTAAATGAACTAAGTTTTAAAATACACCTTACAGACAATGATTCTTCCCTTGATTATAATGCTGGAGATACAGTAGGGATTAGTGGTGGTTTTACAGATGTATTAATAGATTCTGTATTAGTAGATGTATCTCAAATTAATTTAAGTAACTTTGATAAGAATATAGTAGTTGATCCTATTGATATAGATATTGATAGTCAGTTAAGGGATGAACTAGAGAAGATAGAGATAACACCTACTGTTATTGCTAGATTTGCTGGTTTAGAAGGGATGACAATGGACCTAAGTAATATCACATTTACTGCTTTAGATAGTACATTAGATCCTGTTGCTGGTGTTATTGATCAATTTAATCTTGGTTCTGGACATAGTGGACTTAATTTTGAGATAGATTTGATGGCATATGATCCAAATCTGTTAGATTTTATTAAAAATCCTGCTACTCATAGAATAACCATTGGGGGAAGCTATGATATAGCGGGTGAGAATGTTGTAGTAGCTGCTGATAGTGAAGTTGGTTTAGAGACTATAGATGTACACCTCCCATATCAACTTACTCTGACAGAAGACTTTAGCTATAGTTTAGATCCTGAATTAGTCGAAGCTATTGATGGTGATAGTTATGATAAAATAAAGGATGATATACGAGGGACTCTAGTAATTAAGAAATTTAATAATAACTTTCCTTTCCCTGCTACTGCCAAACTCTATGCTGTAGACATAGATACTATGACTAACGCCAATCCTACTTTAGAGGAGATAAAAACATACTTATATAGTGGTGATGATAATAATCTAATTAGAGAAGTAAATGTTGAGCAGAGGGTGAGTTACGAAGAGTATCTTGTTGAATTGGATGTAAATGATTTTGAGATATTCAACGATGATAATGTATATGCTGGGGTAAAAATTATGGTTCCAGCTAATAATGAGGGTGAATCATATGAATTCTATGCAGGTGATGAGATTTCCTTTAAAAATATCTATTTAACCCTTACTGGGAATGTAAATAAATAAATTACTAAGTGGAGGTGAAGTATAAATGATTAAGAAAAGTATAAGAAATGAAGTTATTATATTTCTGACTATAGTAGTACTTGCTATTACTCTTAACCCTGATGTAGATGCTGCCTTGACTGCTAAAAGTATAGGGCTCGGGGATGATTATGCTGTTATAGGTGGTTCTGATGCACTTTATAGTAATCCTGCCGCAGTAGATATTAATGATAATAGCTTTGTTCTAGATTTTAATATGTCAGGTGAGGCTTGGAATAACATTTTTATGAATGATAATATTAGTGATAATGATAAGGACGGCATGGTTGATATTGCTAATAAGAATGGTTTGTTAGCCGTTGCAAATGCCATTATAGGAGGGAAAATGGCTATTGGTCCTGTAACCATATTTCTGGATGGTAGGGGGAATTCACTCTCAAGATTATCACCTGATCTAGCGGAATTGCTGATACGGGGAAATGAACTTGAAGGGATTTATAATTTTGCTGGAACTGAAGGTACAACTGCTTTTTATACTGATGCTGGCGTAAATTATTCTCATAAATTAAGTGAAGACTTTTTAGATTCTATCAGAGGTGAAAGTTTTAAGGCAAAAAATATGTATTTTGGCATTACATATCATTACTTGAGTGGAGGTTTTGCAAAATACACAGGTGATGGTGGTTTCGAGATTGGCTATGATGAGAATGATGAACTATTTATAAATGGAAATGATGGTAAATTAATTGCCTATTATTCTGAAATTGATGACTATAGCGATACTGCTAAAGGGCATGCCTTCGACCTGGGTGTATATTCTGATGTGAATGATAAATATAGCTGGGGTTTCAGTATTTTAAATATTGGAGCAAGCCTGACGGCAGAACAGATAAGGAAATATGAATATACTTATGAATATGATGATGTTAATGATGAGTGGAATGTTACTGAGCCAGTTGACGGTGGTGTACTTGAAGAGAAGAAGGTTAAAGTAAAACTTCCTTTGATTGTTAAACTCGGTGGTAAAATGAGATATTCCGAAAATATAGATATATTTGCTAACTACACAGTAAGTAATTATTCTGACTCCATTTATACTGAATCATATATTGACCATAGGATTTCAGTTGCAGCAGAATTTACTAAAATTAAATTTCTGCCATTGAGGCTTGGTCTAAGCTACTCCGCATTAGGGAATGACTTTAATATCTCTACAGGAATGGGGCTTCATCTAGGGGTTTTTAAATTAGATGTAGGAGTAGCTGACTTGACTGGCTTATTCCATAAATCCAAAGGAGCTGCTGCTGGTCTAAATCTTAGCTTGGTGTTTTAATGTTTTCATGTTAATTTAGATTAGTCTGTTACCATGTTTAATTGACATTTTTAAAAGTATAGGAATATTGATATAAGAATATAGGTCTCTCATCAATAATATGATGTAGAGGCCTTTTGATTGATCATCTTGCATAATTAAATTATACACAGCTTTTAAAATCAAATAAAAGGATTTTTAGGTTTTTAATGAAATATAATATATAATGAATTATATAATTTACCAAAGGAGATGTTCTCGTAATGAAAATATTAGTCACTATAGATTTGAAAGAAAAATATCTTGATATGATTAGAGATGTAGATACAGATATTGATATTTGTAAGGCCTTAGATATAGAAGAACAGAAAGAAGCACTTAAAGGTGCAGATATAATGATTGTTGGTGGTGAGTCTGATCAGGAGTTATTGGAGAGTGCCAAGACACTGGATTGGATACAGACCTGGAGCGCCGGGGTAGAGGACTTTACTAAAAGTGGGGTTCTTGAGATATTAAAAGAGAAGAATATCAGAGTGGCAAGTATGAGTGGAATACATGGTGACCCTATTGCTGAGCATGTTATGGGCTTTATTATTAATTTCAATAGACAGTTGTATAAATTCTATGATCAGCAGAAAGAAGCTAAGTGGGAAGACCTTAATGTCATACAATCAGTAGATAAAACTATGGTTGTTATTGGAACAGGGAGTATAGGTCAGGAGATTGCTCGTAGGGCTAAGGCCTTTAAGATGAAGACTATAGGTGTGAAAAGGACTATTAAGAAACAGCTTGACTACTTTGATGAATTATATAGTAATGAAGATTTAATATCAGCCTTAAAGCAAGGAGATTATCTTCTAGCTACAGTTCCTCTTACTGAAGAAACAGATGGTATGTTCGCTGAAAAAGAATTTGCAGCTATGAAGAAATCTGCCTTCTTTGTAAATATTGCCCGTGGTAATGTAGTTAATGAAAAGGCTATGATTAATGCATTAAAAAATGGTGAGATTGCTGCTGCCGGTCTAGATGTCTTTGAAAAGGAACCGCTACCAACAGATTCTCCTTTGTATCAACTAGACAATGTATATATTACCCCACATATCTCTGGAGCACATCCAGAATATAACAGAAATGCCACTAAGATATTCATTAAAAATTTAAGAAGATATATTGCCGGTGAAGAATTAATAAATCTAGTTGATTATGCTAGGGGATATTAAAACGGGATGATTTGATAATTGCCCCATATACTACCAGCAGGTATTTGCTTTTTACTATAGAATATGTTAAGTATAGATTAGTTCTATAGTCTAATACCAAAAATCTAGAAAGGTTGGTTTTATATGAATTCTTTGAAGTTAAGGGTAATATTTATAGCTATTGCTGTAATATATATTTTAGTAGTACCGACGGTTTTTGCAGTAGAGAAGGATCTGAATGATTCCGGTCAGACAGAGGGGCTGAAAACAGTAGAAAGAGATGTTATGCTGGGGGAACAAAATATGCCAGCACAACAAACGGGAGTTGAGAGTATTAAAATGAAAATTTATAACTTTGAGGACAGAGAGATGCTGCAATTACGGGATTTAGCTGAAGAATACGGTTGGTCTCTGTACTATAACTCTCCCGATAAAGAGATTCGACTTAGTAATGAGATGAGTTCTACAATATTGGAATTAAGTAGTCAAGAGGATGATAGCATAGAAATAATTGATGGTCGAACATATATCTCTATAGAGACTGCATCAGAGCTGTTTAATGAGCTTAAAGAAGAGGATGGCTTGTTAACTAGTCTATATACTGAACAACAGGAATATATGCCAGGAGAGACTATTACAGCCCATATCAGGGCATATAACATTTCCGATGAATCTATTAAATTAGATTTTAGTTCTGGACAAAGATATGACCTATATTTAACAAAAGATAATGAAGAAATATGGCGCTGGTCTAATGGACGATACTTTACTATGGCTCTTGTCCAGAAAGAACTGAAACCTGGTGAGGAATTGGCTTATGATGTTGAAATAGATCCTGATTTTGACTTAAAACCAGGTAAATATATTCTATCAGGAGAACTGTCTACAATTTCATCTAAAATTGACTTAAATGATTTGCCTATTATAATATCTAAGAATTAGTATTAAAGATAAGAAGTATTCATCGTAGCTGTAGGTGGATACTTTTTTACTACATATATTTGTAGAGCAACTCTTTTCTGTGCTGATCTCTTCGTTTTTCCTTCTAAGACTGAAACACAGGGTTTGGTTATTTTGGAAGCTATGGCAGGTGGCCTGCCAGTAGTTGCGGTAAATGCAGCAGGTTCTACCTCTATTATTAAAGATGGTAACAATGGTATCTTAGTAAAAGAAGATAAATTCATTTTTGCTCAGGCTGTAATTGATATAATAAGAGATACAGAGACTTATGAGTGCTTAAAAAAGAATGTCTGTAATGATGTAAAGGAGCTATCTATTGAAAAGATGACAGATAAATTAATAAACTCCTATCAGCAAATAATGGAGAATAAAAAGGATAAATTTACTGCTTAGTGTGTTTAAATCGTTGAGAAACTATAAATAACCTAAAAACAAAAACGCCTTGACAACGAACACGTGTTTATATTATAATATTTACAGAATAAGTAAATTATGATATAATTTGAGGTGAGGGAAGATGAGTAAATTTTGCGAAAATAGTAGAAGAACAGAGGGGTGTGTTGATGAAATGAAAGTTAAGTATATTAATCCCTTTACTGATTTTGGTTTTAAAAAATTATTTGGAGAAAAAGGAAATAAGGATCTCTTAATTGACTTTTTAAATTCACTTTTACCTATTGAAGATAAAATTGCTGATATTACCTTTTCTGATAAAGAAAAGCTGGGGGAAATAGCTGTTAGTAGAAAGGCTGTTTATGATATTTTCTGTGTGGATAAAGCAGGTAAGCATTTTATAGTAGAAATGCAGAATGCTGAACAGTTATATTTTAAGGATCGGGCTGTTTTTTATTCAACTTTCCCTATTAGAGAACAAGCTGAAAAAGGAGAATGGGACTTCAGTTTACAGCCTGTTTATTGTGTAGCTTTGTTGGGTTTTGAGTTTGGTGATAATAAGAATGAACCTGGGTTCTTGAATGAAGTAAAACTTAAAAATCAAGTAAATGAAGTATTTTATGATAAACTAACATATATCTTTGTTGAGTTACCTAAGTTTACTAAAAAAGAAGGAGAGCTCCAGAGTAAGTTTGATAAATGGTTGTATTTTCTTAAGAATCTAGAGGATTTTGAGAAAATACCAGATATATTAAATGAAGAAGTTTTTAAAAAGGCTTTTGTGACAGCAGAGATAGCTAATTTTAATAAAGAACAGTTGGCACAATATGAAGAGAGTTTAAAGATATATCGTGATAATATGAATACATTAAAAACAGCTAGAATAGAAGGTAGGGAAGAAGGTAGGGAAGAAGGTAGGGAAGAAGAGAAAGTAAGGATTGTTAAAACTGCTATAAAAAAAGGAATTTCAGATGATATGATTCAAGAACTGACTGGTGTAGATTTAGCAAAAATTAATGAACTACGAAGAAGTTGAAGGATGGTGAAGATTATGAAAGACGAATTATATACTATAGATCAAGCATTAGAATTGACAAAAGCAGATGTTACAAAATTATATAAGAATCACGTTAATCCAGGATTTGTAACTATGCTCTCTTTGTTAAACTTCGATAGAAAGTTTGTTAAGGCAAAGGGTACTAAAGTTTGGGATGTTGATGGAGATGAGTATATAGATTTTTTGGGAGGTTATGGTTCTTTAAACCTGGGTCATAATCCTACGGCAGTACTTGAAGCTGTTAAGCAGGTAATGGAACTTCCGAATATATTACAGGCCTCAATGGGTTCAATGGAGGCAGTGGCTGCTCATAATTTAAGTAAACTTACCCCTGGTAAATTGTCACATACATTTTTCTGTAATAGTGGTACAGAGGCAGTGGAAGGGGCAATTAAAACTGCTAGAATCGCTTCAGGGAAGCAGCGTGTACTATACTGTCGCAATTCCTTTCACGGAAAGACTATGGGCTCACTATCAGTAACAGGTAGGGCTAAATACCAACAACCCTTTGAGCCAATGGTACCAGGAAATGAAATGGTCGATTATGGTGATTTAATTGGTTTAGAAGAGAAACTAAAGAGCGGTGGTTTTGCTGCCTTTATTATAGAGCCTATTCAGGGTGAGGGTGGAATTAATATGCCACCGGAAAATTACTTCCAGGCTGTTCGTGATATCTGTGATAAATATGGTGTATATTTCATACTTGATGAGATCCAGACAGGCTTTGGTAGGACTGGAAAGATGTTTGCGGCAGAACAGGATAATATTGTTCCTGATATTATGTGTTTAGCAAAATCTCTGGGTGGCGGTGTAATGCCAATTGGTGCCTTTACTACTACAGCTGATATTTGGGACAAGGCCTTTGGTGGAATAGAAAAAGCCCTGTTACATACATCTACTTTTGGGGGTAATACACTGGCGACTGCTGCTGCAATTGCAACTATGAAGGAATTAGTAGAAAGGAATATTCCTGCACAGGCAGCTGAAAAAGGGGAATATTTATTAAGCAGGTTAAAAGAGTTAGCTGGCAAGTATGAAATGATTAAAGATGTTAGGGGTAGAGGCCTCTTAATTGGTCTTGAATTTAAAGAACCGGAATCGGGAATCTTAGACAAAATGTCCGGAGGAATGTTGAGTAAACTGTCGAAAGAATACCTTGGTGCTATGGTAGCTGGTGCACTAGTTAATGAGCATAAAATAATAACAGCATATACTCTAAACAATCCAAATGTAATTAGGTTTGAACCACCACTAATCGTTACTTTTGAAGAAATAGATTATTTAATCGATGCCCTGGAAGAGATTTTCAGCAAAAACAAAGGTCTTTTCAGTATGACCATGAAAAGCGCCAAAACAGTGATTGGGAGCATTTTTTCTAGATAGTTAAAATAGGAGATAGGCTTATGTTTATAATTTAAAACATGGTATGAGTTTCTTAATAATCGACAACCGAAAAATAGTAAAAATATAGCAAAATAAGTTAAAAATGTTTCTCATGAAACAATTTTTGGAAAATTAAAGGGTTAATTACTAATATTAGTTTGTTTTCCCCTCAATTATAATAGTAAATTTAAGTATATGGCTCTATTGATAATGTCGAATTTTGTTGATATAATATAGCTATCTAATTAGGGGTATTTTGCTATATATATAGAATTAATTTTATTATTCCATGAGGGTATTCGGCTAAACCCTAAATAAAATAGCTTAAAATTGAAAAAACGTAGAA
>JADQBV010000424.1 GCA_016278415.1 Halanaerobiales bacterium | reverse complement strand
ACAAAAAATGCGAATTTATCAGAAATCCGGAATAGAAAATTACTGGCTTGTTGACCCAGCGGAAAAAACCATGGAGTGCTTTGCACTCCGTGACAGTATATATGCCCTGCTGGTATCAGGTATGGATGATGATATTCTGGAACATCCGAATTTTAAGGGTTTAAGTATTAAATTGGAAGAATTATGGCATAATCAAACTATGCCGTGAAACTGTTAATTAGAAGCAGGCACTGTGTTTTTTTATTATATCATTGATTATAATATATATTGTACTTTAAAAATAGCCTTAATGTATTAGAAGAGCATTCCCTGATAATGATGATAATAGTAGTCAAAAGCTAGGGTATAAAGATGGAGGAGAAATATTCAAATGAATAAAAATAATATTTTAAAAGAACTTGAATATAATAGGGGATATTTTCCTGATGCGGCAGTAAAGGCAGCTATTAAAATGCAAGAAGATATAACTGATGATCTGCTTAACATAATAATAAATACCAGTGAACATATTTTTGAGAAGGCAGCAGAAGAGGATTATTTTGCCCATATCTATGCTTTATTTTTAATGGCTCAGTTTAGGGAAAAGAGAGCATTTCCAGTGATTATGGACTTTATCACAAAGTCACAGGAAGATATTGATTATCTGCTTGGTGATGTTATTACTGAAGGTCTAGGTAATATTATAGCATCTGTATTTAATGGAGATATAAGACTGATCTATCAAGTAATTGAAGATGAGGAATTAGATGAATTTATTAGAAGTGCTGCTCTTAAGTCTCTGGTTGTATTAGTAGCTCACGGCTCTTTAGATAGAAGTGAAGTTATTAATTATTTTAAGATCTTATTCCAGAAAGGGCATAAAAACCAATTCAGTTTATTAGATCATCTAACATATGAGTCCTGCAGTATTTTTCCAGGGGAAGTGATTACTGAAATTGAAGAAACCTTTGAATAGGGATTAATTCCAGAATATTATATGTCCCCAAAAGAGGTAGAGGAATATATAGAAAAAGGTGAGGATACTGTACTTGAAGAGTTAAAAAATAATCAACACTATGGGCTAATCACAGATACTGTAGAGAGTCTTAGTTGGTGGGCTTGTTTTGAAGAAGTGGTAGAGGATAAAGTGATAGATTATATTATAGCACTTACTAATTTATACGGCTTAGTTCATAAAGAGAAAGTTATTGAAATCTATAACATACAGAATGATATAAATACAAATGTAGATATCATCAATAGTATTATGAAAGGACTTCCAGAAGCTTTAAGGTCTAATTTTATTAAAATTCATGGTGATTATTTTGTTACTGATTCTATCCTGGAGTTTGATCAGTTTAACGAGCAGTTAAGTCAACGGGCAGGTAAGCCATTTTATATTCCGGCAAAGGAAGAACTTCTAAAGTATAGAGATGAGAGATATTTTGAAGTCAATAGGGAATATAAGAAGCTGTTAAATTACTTGAACAAAAATATATTTTATGGTGATAAATATAATGCTGAAATGCTGTGTGAAGATATTCAGGGAATTTGCCGTTATGCTTTCTCAATACAGAAAGTTTTAGATGAATTTAACAGAAGAGATATAAGTTTTAACGGTGAAGAGCAGGTTAACGAAGTTATGAAAATGATTATGAATCTTGCCAATAACACTAGAATTTGGGAGAATAACGGACATACCCCCCAGGAAATATTTGAGTTAATGGGAAAGCAGAGTTTAAGGTCTCTTCCCGATGATGATGCAAGGGTGAATGCTTCTATTAGTAATGAAAAAGTAGGTAGAAATGATAAATGCCCCTGTGGTAGTGGCAAGAAATACAAGAAATGTTGTTTAGGGAAATAATAAAACATTAAGGTTGTTATTAAGTGGAAGCCTTCACCGAAATCTTTATGATTTCGGTGGAGAGGTTCTAATGAGGAAATAGGGGTTGTTACCTGGGATAAACAATGTGGGTAAATTCGGCATATTTTTGATGAGCAGTCGAAAACATAATTAGTTATTTTTTTGTACTTCAATTACGTTATTAACGTAATTGAAGAGTAGAAAGAGTATATGAAAATATTTAAGTAATTAATTACTGATAGGAATTCAAGCTCAAAGGAAAGGTTGGTGTGATGTTGGAGAAATACTTATTTGCTGTATTATTAACCATACTTGTGGTAATGGTAAGGGTAAGAAAAGCTAGAGGTATTCAACAAAATCAGGTATCTAAATTAGCTGGAATCTCAAATAGCTAGTTGGCCTGGATGTGGCGGGGATAATTGTAACTTGACAAATCGAAATAAAAATAATATACTATATATAATATCTAAACGGTTAGAAATAAATTAGATTATTCTTTATTTTAATATGAGTCTAGAAGAAGGTGATGGTTTGGCTACTATAAAAGATGTCGCAAAACTTGCAGGAGTTTCAGTTGCTACAGTATCAGCAGTTATAAACAAGGATTCTGGGGTAAATGTAAGTGATAAACTAACAAAAAATGTAGAAGAGGCAATAAAGCAGCTAAATTATAGGCCGAATCGAATCGCAAGGGCTCTCTCGAGGAAGGAAACTCATACTTTAGGATATATAGTTCCGTCCATTACTAATGAATTTTTTACCCAATTAGCAAAGGTAATAGAAGATTTGGCATTTATGAAAGGATACGGGGTTTATTTGTGTAATACAGAAGGAAACAAGGAAAGGGCTCAGTACTATCTTGATTCCTTAATAGAAAATAGAGTATCTGGAATTATAACTTCATTAACCTGGGAAATTGAAGAAATTAAGTTCATAAAACAAATCAAAAGAGAAAACATACCAATTGTGGGATTGGCTGGGGCAAGGATTAATAAAACTATTGATACAGTGGTACCAGATGACGTAGAGGGAGGCCGACTGGCTGTTCTTCATTTGTTGGAAAAAGGATATAGAAATATAGGCTTTATAGGCATAAAAGATAGTCAAACAACTGTAGTAAGATTGAGGGGTTTTAAACAAGCCTTTTCGGAAACTGGAATTGAATACAATAAGAATCTTATTGATTATTGTAGTTTGTTTTCAAATGAAGAAATTAAAGTGATAACTAAAAAAATGATAAATAACCATCCCGAAATGGATGCAATTTGTGTATATAATGATTTTATGGGTTCTGGTATAATGGATGCCATATATGATATGGGTAAAAAAATTCCAGAAGACATGGCTTTAATTGGTTTTGATGATAGTGTGTCTTCTTTTACATTTCCTAAAATGAGTACAATGAGTATATCAAAAGAAAGAATGGCCTGTCTGGCTATGGAGATGCTATTTAAAAGGATTAAAGGAGATAAAAATATTCCTAAACATATAGAAATTTCTCCAGAACTGATTGAACGTGAAACAACAAAGTCCCCTAAATAAAAGGGGTAATTAAAATACTTTGTAGGTTATCTAACCGCTTAGAAATTTTAGTTATAGGCATATAAAAAAATATAGGTATTATTTTATTACTTGCAATCTAAACGGTTAGAAAAATTATTTTATAAATTGGCTTATTAAAACCACTATATATATAAAATTCTAACTATTCAATGTATTGCCAATGATTAAATATATTTGAGGGGGGTGATATATGGTCGATTTAAGGGTTTTATATTAATGTTTTATCAAAAAAATTTAGGGGAGGAAATTATGAGAAAGAAATCTAATTTTTTAATTGTTTTGTTTTTACTTGCTGTATTTTCAGTATCTGTTGTAAATGTTCAGGCTGTTGAACTAGAAATGTGGACATTTGTTGATGCACATGCCGAGTTCTACCAAATGAAAGTTGCTGAGTGGAATGATGCTTATCCAGACCGTGCTATAAGTCTGGATACCCAGGTTTTACCCTTTAATCAAATGCATGATAAATTAAATATTGCTTTACAAACTGGAATGGGTGCACCAGATCTAGTAGATATCGAAATAGGTAAATTTCCTGGTATTTTGGCAAGTAATACTGATGGTTTAGTAGACCTAACTTCAGTTATTGATGAATATAGGGATGAAATCGTTGAAGCTAGAACAGCCCCTTACTCTTCATTTGATAATAAAGTTTATGGTATTCCTACACATATGGGTACATATCTAATGTATTATAATGTTGAGTTATTTGAAGAAGCAGGGGTTTCAATTGATGATATAAAGACCTGGGATGACTATATAGAGGTAGGAAAGAAAATAACTCAAGATACCGATGGAGACGGCAAGGTAGATCAGTATATGTTAGCTGTACCAAATGCTGAAGCCAGTTCATTTGACGGAATGAGTCGACAATTAGGTAGTAACTATTTTGATGAAAACGGTAATGTTGTTTTGGATAGAGAAGAAAATGTTAAAGCATTGCAATATCTACAAGATTTTGTATATAAACATGAAATAGCTGATGTAGTAACTGATTTCCATGAACAACATTTTTTTGATGCTTTAAATAAGGGTAAATTTGCAAGTATATTTATGCCACAGTGGTATATGATACGTTTTACTGAGTTTATGCCAGATCTAGAAGGAAAAATTAGGGTTCGACCTTTACCAGCCTGGCCTTCAGGTGGAACACTCTCTACAATGGGAGGCGGAACTGGTACTGCTATTACAAAACAAGCTAATAGTATTGAAATTGCAAAAGACTTTCTTGCTTTTGCCAAATTAACTAGAGAAGCCGGTGTACAAATCTGGACTGAACTTGGTTTTGACCCTATTATAATGGATGCTTATAATGATGAATCATTTACACAAAGATTCCCATACTTTGGTGATGAAAAAGTAATGGTAACTATTAAAGAGTTACAATCAGAAATTCAGCCATTATATTTCTCGGAATTACTTACCAAGCTTCGTAACTTATTAAATGAAGAAACATTATTTGAAGTTATTGAAAACCAGGCAGATGTGGAAAAGGCTCTAAAAGATGCAGCTAATCAACTTCGTTCAGAGTAATAAATAGTGTTATGTCTAGCCTCCTCTTAACTATTAGGGGGAGGCTAGATACTTATTAAGCACAGGGAGGTAAGAGGAAATGATTAAGAAAATATTTTATAACAAAAAAATAGTCCCCTGGATATTTATTACCCCATTCTTTCTATTTTTTATTATTTTCAAAGTCTGGCCAATTCTATATTCAGCTTTTTTAAGTTTACATGAAATGAAGGGCTTAAGTGGTGGGGAATTTGTTGGGATTCAAAATTATATCAAGCTGCTTCAAGATAGCGATTTTGTTAAAGCCGTATGGAATAATACAAAATATATGCTTTTCACAATGGTTACTTTAATACCTATACCACTAATTTTTGCTGTATTATTAGACTCAAAGGCCTGTAAAGGTAAAAAGATTTATAAAGCAATATTATTTATACCTAGTTTGACTTCTTTAGTAATTGCTGCCGCGGTATTTAAGATATTATTATATGAAGGAGAAACAGGGATACTTAATGTAATATTGGGGTTAATAAAAGTTCCTCCACAAAAGTGGTTAATAAATCCCAATTTAACTTTAGTATCTGTTGTTTTAATAGCTACCTGGCGCTGGACAGGAATGAATTTAATTTATTTTTCAACTGGTTTAACGGGTATATCACAGGAATTATATGAATCAGCATCTATTGATGGTGCTAATACATTACAGAGATTTTACTATATTACAATACCATTATTAAAACCAATAGTTATTTTTGTAGCGACATTAAATATTATTGGTGGTTATAAATTATTTACAGAGGTATATATGTTGTGGGATGCAGGGGCATCACCAGGTAAAAGCGCATTAACAATGGCTGTTCTATTATACAGAACGGCATTTTCATATTTCGAACTGGGATATGCGTCAACTATAGGTTTTGTTATGGCTTTGATTATTTTAATTCTTTCATTAATACAGTTAAAACTGACGGGCTTCTTTAAAGAAGATTAGGAGGTGGAACTTATGGCAATTAATTCAAATAGTAAACGAAAAACAATTGGATTATTTATTTTATTTATTTTAATTTGCTTCTTGTTTATAATACCTTTTTATTGGATGTTTGTTTCTTCTTTTAAACCAGCTGGGGAAATTTTTACCGATAGTTTAAGCCTTTTGCCACAGAATCCTATTACAAGTAATTATACCAACCTTCTTGAAACGCATTTCTTTAGGTGGTATCTTAATAGTTTAATTTTTGCAGTTGGTTATATTAGTCTGGGTTTATTTGTATGTAGTTTAGCTGGTTTTGCTTTTGCAAGATATAGATTTAAATTTAGAAATACTATATTTTTAATTATTGTAGCAGCCCAGATGTTACCAATCCATATGCAGTTAATTCCTTTATTTATTATGTTAACTAAATCTAAACTGGTTAATACATATACTGGTATGATATTACCTATGATCGCAAATCCAATGGGGCTATTCTTTCTACGTCAGTATATGTTAGGCATAAATGAGGATCTTTTAAATGCTGCTAGAGTGGATGGGGCTTCTGAGTGGCAGATTTATTATAAAATTGTACTGCCCATTACTAAGCCGGCATTAGCTGCTATGGCGATATTATTTTCATTATTTGCCTGGAACAATCTTTTGTGGCCTTTAATAGTAATGAGAACAAATGAAATGTTTACATTATCTGTAGGCCTTGCTGCTTTTATTGGACAGTATAGACCTCAATATGGTATGTTAATGGCAGGGTCTGTACTTGCAGTATTGCCAATAGTAATACTATTTCTTAAGATGCAGGAAAATTTCATATCTGGCCTTACTGCTGGTAGTATTAAAGGTTAACTAGCAAAAGAGAGGAATTAGTATAATGAATAAGCTTATATTAAATCTAGGGCAAGCTGAAAAGAAGATAAATAAAAATATATATGGACACTTTGCTGAGCACATAGGTAGATGTATATATGAAGGGATCTGGGTAGGAGAGGATTCTAGTATTCCCAATACTCGTGGTATAAGAAATGATGTTGTAGGTGCTTTGAAAAAAATAAATATTCCAGTTTTAAGATGGCCGGGTGGTTGTTTTGCTGATGAGTATCACTGGAAAGATAGTATATCTCCCCGTAAGGAGAGAAAAAAACTACTTAATACATATTGGGGAGGGGTAGTAGAAAGTAATCACTTTGGCACTCATGAGTTTTTTGACCTTTGTGAGCAGTTAGATGCAGAACCATATATTTGTGCTAATGTTGGTAGTGGTACTGTTCAAGAAATGCAGCAGTGGGTTGAGTATATGACTTATGATGGTGAATCCTCAATGACAAGTTTGCGTAAAGAGAATGGAAGAGAAAAACCCTGGAAGTTAAATTATTTTGGTATAGGTAATGAAAATTGGGGCTGTGGTGGAAATATGCGACCTGAATATTATGCTGACTTATATCGGCGTTTCCAGACCTTTGTCAGGGATTATGGTGATAATAAATTATTTAGGATTGCCGGTGGATCATATAAAAATGAATACAGGTGGACTGGTGTATTAATGGATAGAGCTGGAGAGTACATTGATGGATTAAGTTTGCATTATTATACTATTCCAGGACCATGGGAAAATAAGGGCTCTGCTATTGATTTTACTAAAGATGAATGGAAGACTACTATGACGAAAGCTTTATATATGGATGAAGTGATAACAAATCATAGTACTATAATGGATAGGTATGATCCAGAGAAAAAGGTAGCTTTAATAATAGATGAATGGGGTACCTGGTTTAATGTTGAAAAAGGTACTCATCCACGTTTTCTTTTCCAGCAAAATACTTTGAGAGATGCATTAGTCGCTGGTATAAAACTAAATATTTTTAACAATCATTGTGGACGTGTACAGATGGCTAATATAGCCCAGACGGTAAATGTATTGCAGGCGGTAATTTTAACAAAAGGTAAGGAAATGATTTTAACCCCTACTTTTCATGTTTTTGAAATGTATAAAGTACATCAGGGGGCTTCTATGGTTCCTATTTATCTGGATGCAGAAAAGTACGGAGGGTTACCTCAAATTAGTGTATCTTCTTCTCTTAATAAAGAGAAAAATGTAAATATAACGCTATGTAATCTAGATACAAATAGTACTGCTGATGTAAATTGTATAATCAATGGGTATTGTGGAATTTTAAATAATATTAAGGCTAGAATCCTAACATCTTTTGAACTAAATAGCCATAATACATTTGAAAATCCTGATAGAATTAAGCCGGAAGCCTTTCACGATTATAAGTATGTTGATGGTGGTTTATATATTCAAATCCCACCTGCTTCAATAGTTCTATTAATGTTAGAGTTAGAAATATAATATATAAAAGTGGTGATATAATGAACAAATTAACTTTGAATGCAGATATAAAAAAAGGAAAAATTAATAAGAATATCTATGGACATTTTGCTGAGCATTTAGGAAGGTGTATTTATGAAGGCTTCTGGGTAGGTGAAGATTCGGATATTCCTAATACTAATGGAATTAGAAATGATGTAGTAGAGGCGTTGAAGAAAATTGATATACCAGTTCTTCGCTGGCCTGGTGGTTGTTTTGCTGATGAGTATCATTGGAAGGATGGTATTGGCCCCCGTGAAGATAGAGCTAGAATGGTAAATACACACTGGGGTGGTGTTGTTGAAAATAACCATTTCGGTACACATGAGTTTCTGGAACTCTGTCAACAGCTAGATACAGAGCCATATATCTGTGGCAATGTAGGAAGTGGAACAGTGCATGAAATGCAGCAGTGGGTTGAATATATGACTTTTGACGGCGAATCGCCTATGGCTGACTGGAGAAAGGAAAACGGTCGCGAAGAACCATGGGCATTGAAATACTTTGGTGTAGGTAATGAAAATTGGGGTTGTGGTGGTAATATGCGCCCTGAGTATTATGCCGATTTATACCGTAGGTTTCAGACTTATGTGAGAAATTACGGTGATAATAAAATATATAAGATTGCCTGTGGGCCCAGTAATGATGACTATAATTGGACAGAGATACTTATGGAAAGAGCCAGAGAATATATGGATGGACTAAGTCTCCATTATTATACTGTTCCCGGGGAATGGGAAGATAAGGGTTCTGCTACTGACTTCAATAAAAAAGAATGGTTTATTACATTGAAAAAAACACTTTATATGGAGGAACTTATTGAAAAACATAGTACTATTATGGATAAATATGACCCAAAGAAAAAGGTGGGACTAATAATTGATGAGTGGGGTACCTGGTACAATGTAGAGGAAGGTACAAATCCAGGTTTCTTATATCAACAGAATTCATTAAGAGATGCCCTGGTTGCCGGTATTAATCTAAATATCTTCAATAATCACTGTGACCGTGTTCAGATGGCCAATATCGCTCAGACAATAAATGTTCTTCAAGCAATGGTTTTAACACGTGGTAAAGAAATATTATTTACCCCAACTTATCATGTTTTTGAATTGTACAAAGTACATCAGGGTGCACAATTATTGGATTTTGATTTAGCTTGTGAAGAATATAATTCGGAAGATGAAAGCATTCCTGCTATTAATGCCTCTGCTTCAATGGATAGTCAAGGTAATATTAATGTTACTCTATGTAATTTAAAAGCTAATGAGGAAGTTAAACTCTCCTGTGTATTTAATAGCACAAAATTTGATATTACTAATATTGCTGGGAGAGTATTGACTGCTGATGGCTTAAACGCTCACAATACAATTGAGGATAAAGATAGAGTAAAATTAGATAAATTTAATGAAGTCAGTATATCAGAGGAAGGTTTTGAAGTGAATCTCCCATCTAGTTCTATTGTGCTCTTAACATTGATGTGAATTTGAAATGGGATCTGAAAGATAAATTAATAAATATTAAAATCATTATATGTTCAGTGATATTAACTGGAATATATTAGGGGCTACGGAAATGTCGAAAAATGGGGGATTTTCGAATTTGTTATTGAATTAATATATTTACTATTGAATTAATTTAAATTGTTACTAACTAGGAGGGGAATTAATTGTGTTCTATGAGGACAAATTACAGGCTAAAGAAAATCCTATAGAGAAAAAAATAAGTTGCTTTATATATAAAAGTAAGCAGCCGTATTACCCTAATCACTGTCATACCCATCTTGAAATAATTTATATTATAGATGGAAGTATAAAAATTTCTCTCAATGGAAAACCCAGAGTATGTAACAAAGGTGACTTAGTATTTGTACCCATACTGACACCTCATTCCATTATGAATATAAAAAACAAGTCATGTGAACACATAGTTTTACAATTAAGTTTGAATTTTCTTGATGATAGTCATGGTGACTTTCATGATAGGACCATGCTTTACCCAGGGGAAAAACTTCAAGATAGCATCGCATATCATATAGATAAACAAGATTCTATTGGACATGTAATGGTAGAATTGCAGCATCTATGTGGCAAAAACCTATATAATGAAAGCTTGATGACTCAGGAGTATAGTAATGAGAATGGAAATATAATTGATGAATGGCAGTTGAAAGGAATTATCTTTCAGTTATTTTCCTTGCTACTTGATAATGAGTTAATTATGTTCTCTAACGATATAGATGATTTCCAGGATATTCACGAACTTTCCAGGATTCAACCAGTATTATCAATGATGATAAATCATCCTGAAGAAAATCTATCAATGGAAGATGCTGCAAAAACAGCCAGTATGAGTTACTATAATTTCTCTCGTACTTTCAAACGATTACTTGGACATAGTTTCGTTGATTATAAAAATATTTTACGTATTCGCCAAGCAGAGGAACTGTTATATGAAACAGACAAAAGTATTACTGAGGTAGCTGAATTGGTTAGCTTTGGCTCCCTTAGTTATTTCAATCGTACTTTTAAAAAATACAGCAAAATTACTCCTTCAGATTATCGGAATAAAATATCTGAGCAAAATAAGACAAAGATATAGCAAAATAAAGGATAGCTATAAAAAAATATATACAATATAATTGTTATAAGATAAAGAATATAGAGAAAACTTTGATTAAGACTGTTATATTAACTAATAGTTCTTGTATTAATATGGAAAATATGATTTTGATTAGTTTTATTATAAGTTTTTATTAAGGTGAGTTAGATACTTTGTCATAAAGTTGTAAGTAGAATCAGAACAATTTTAGGCAAATAAATCTTCTCTATATAGAAAATCAAAAAAGGGGTGTATTAAATGAAAAAGAACAAACTAACAGTAGTACTTGTAGGAATGTTGATTTTAGGTATGCTTGTTTCATCTTCAGTTGTTGCAAGTGAACTATCAGGTAAGTTAACTATTTGGTCATGGGGAGCTGGCGCAGAAAAAGAAGCACGTGAAGAGGCAGTTGAGGTATTTGCTAAAGCTCATCCAGAGCTAGAGATTGAGCATGTTGTATTACCTACTGCAGATGGTGTATGGGATCAAAAGCAAGCTGCTGCTTTTGCAGCCGGTAATGCTGCTGATGTGATGCAGATGTCTCCTGACTATTATGGATTAATGACTGAGCATTACGAAGATTTGAATCCATATGTTGAAAGAGATGGTATTAATCTAGACGAAGTTGTAACAGATGGAATGATGAATGGATATTACCGTCCAAATGGTAAGCTTGAAGCATTACCTTTGTTAGCAAATACTTTTGTATATGCTTATAATAAAGATATGTTTGATAAATTTGGAGTAGAGTATCCAACTGATGACTGGACATGGGAAGACTTTGTAGAAATGGCTCCTAAATTTGTATCAGGGAAAGGTTTCAACCATACCTATTTCATGGTTAATCACTGGGTAATGCCTAACTTTGCATTATTATCAATGGGTGGCGAGCCATATACTGATGACTTTACTAAGACATTGTTAGATACTGAAGAAGTAGCAGCTGGGCTTGATACATTTTCAAATCTAATAAATTCAGGTGCTATTCCAACTTCTGCATCATCCAGAAATATGCCTGCAGAACAGCTTTTTGTTGCAGGAAAGGCAGCTATTTACCCAATGGGTGGATTTGAAATTGGTTCACTTACAGAGCAAATTGGAGATGCCTTTGAATGGGATGCTGTTCTACCTCCAGTAATTAGTAAAACAGGCAAAAATAGTAACATAACCTTTGCTACAGGTTATGCTATGAATAAGAATGCTAAAAATAAGGAAGCTGCCTGGCAGTTTCTGAAAGAGGTTTCTTTTGCTAATGAAGATATGGTTAAGATAACTGCAACTGTAGGTATGCCAGCAAACAAAAAAATTGCTAATGAAGTCTATGCTGACATTTCCTATGGCAACGTATCAAACTTAAAGTTTGTAGAAGGTCTTGCCACTTCCAGGCTATATCCTTGGGGTGGAGCAATGGCTACAGCAGGAGACCAATGGACACAGATGTGGGAAAGTGTAACTATTGGCGGTGTACCTGCCGCAGAAGCACAGGAACAATATGTTCCTATTATTGAAAAAGCCTTTATTGAACTAAATATTGAAAAGTAAACACATAAATAGGTAATCAGAATAAAGAATTATCAAGTGAATTGGTATATATAAGGGGTGCGAGGATATGGTTTTAACTCCTCTGTATCCCTTATGTTTTAGAAGATGATATTAGAAAAATTTATAGTATTTTAAGAAAATTGTGGGGGTGAAGAAAATGAATATTAAGGAAATCTTTGCACGAAATATAAAAAGAAAAAAAGTCTCAGGGAAGGCAAAACGGGATGCACGTAATTTTTATTTCTATACTTCTCCCTGGTTAATCGGCTTTATTGTTTTAACATTGTTTCCGGTGCTTTCTTCTTTCTGGTTAATGTTTACTGATACTAAGTTGACTGGTAAAGGTACCTTTGTAGGGTTAGAGAACTGGGTCTATGCTTTTACAAGTGATACTGTTTTCTTAAAATCATTTGGAAACACACTATATTATGTTGCTCTATTTGTACCAGCCTGCTTAATATTATCATTTGTAATTGCTTTATTGCTTAACCAAAAAGTTAAATTTTTAGGGTTTTTCCGTACGGTGTTCTATCTTCCTTATATTACTGCTGGTGTTGCTGTAACGATTCTTTGGGGTTGGATTTATAATAATGATTTAGGTATGTTGAATTATTTGCTCTCGCTGGTGGGGATTCAAGGACCTAATTGGCTGGGTGACCCTAATATTGCGATGATATCGATAGTTATTCTTTCTTTATGGACTATTGGTAATAATATTATCATCATGTTAGCTGGTATTCAGGATATTCCGAAGTCATACTATGAAAGTGCCTGGATTGATGGTGCTAGTAAATTACGTACTATTTTTAGTATTACTTTACCACTATCTACACCTACTATCTATTTCAATCTGATTGTTACAACAATTGCTGCATTTCAAATTTTTGATCAACCGTATGTTCTTACAAATGGTGGTCCAATAAACTCTACCAAAACTGTTGCAATGCATATGTTCCAGAATGCCTTTAAATATGGCAAAATGGGATATTCGTCTATGATAGCATGGGGTTTATTTATTATTATCATGACACTGACAATTATTATCCAGTGGTCTTCTAAAAAATGGGTATTTTATGATAACTAGAGTTTAATAATGTTATATGTGTAGAGAAAATAAAAAGAGCATAATAGAAAGAAGGGATATATCGTGATCAAAGCTATATTAGAAAAAAACGGGCGTTTTTTCATTTATCTAATTTTGATAACAGCGGCTATTATTTGTCTTTTTCCGTTTCTATGGATGTTGTCTACGTCATTTAAGACTATGTCAGAGGTGTACCGATTACCACCAACCTTTATTCCACAGAATCCTACTATAGAGAATTATCCAGCGGGTTGGAATTATGCTGACTTTACGACTTTTACCAAAAACACACTATTTGTTGCAATAACTGCTACCATTGGTACAGTATTATCTTCTTCATTTGTTGCCTATGGATTTTCCAGATATAAATCAAAATTTTCTGGTTTATTAACAACGGTATTATTAGGTACAATAATGTTGCCACCACAGGTTACATTAATCCCACAATACTTATTATTTGATAAATTTGGATGGGTTGATACCTACTGGCCACTTATAGTACCTGCCTGGGTAGGTGGGGGTGCATTTAATATCTTTTTGTTTATGCAATTTTTTAAAACCTTGCCCAAATCCTTAGATGAGGCAGCAACTATTGATGGAGCTAGTTCTTTCCAAATCTACACCAAAATTATGCTTCCGGCGACAAAACCAATCGTATTGGCAGTTGGTGTTATGTCACTTGTATATAACTGGAAGAATTTCTTTGTTCCACTTGTATACTTAAATACACAGAGTAAATATACAATTGCTATCGGTCTGCAGTTTTTTAAGAGTGCTTATGGGAATGTACAGATTGCTATGATGATGGCGGTTTCCCTTGTTACAATATTACCTGTTTTAGTAATTTTCTTCTTTGCTCAAAAGTACTTTATACAGGGAATTAAAATGTCCGGGCTAAAATCATAATTTTCGTCCGGGTATATTACCAACGGTTATAGAGACAGTCCCTAAAAATATAGTTAACTTACTACTAATATAAGTTCGGTTATGAAAATTATGATAAGAGGTTGATAATTTATGGAAAAGAAACTGCCTTATATAGCTTTGGATGAAAAAGGAATTAGTACCCTTTATGTTGAAGGGAAACCTTATATGGCTCTTGCAGGGGAATTGCACAATTCTAGTTCATCCAGTTTAGAATTTATGGAAGAAAAAGTCTGGCCTCGTTTGAAGAATATGCATCTGGATACTGTGTTACTGCCTGTCTATTGGGAAAATATAGAACCCAAAGAAGGGAAGTTTGATTTCTCTCTTCTAGAAGGCATTATATCGCAAGTCAGGAGGGAAGGGGTAAGACTGGTACTGTTATGGTTTGGTCTTTGGAAGAATGGTGAAAGCAATTATGTTCCTGCTTGGGTAAAAAAGGATTATCAGCGTTTCTTCCGTTCTCATTATAGAAAAGACTACCCTTCAGATAC
>JADQBV010000360.1 GCA_016278415.1 Halanaerobiales bacterium | reverse complement strand
CCTGGTCTTTCTGAGTTATACCTTCCAGGACTGCTACCTCTACGTCATTAGCTATGCCCACTTCTATTGACCTTTTTACAGCTTTTCCATTATTGACAATATATATATATGGGTTGCTTCCAAGATTCATAACTGCCTCTATTGGTATTACAAGTGCATCTTCAATAACATTTCTTGTTAAATATAAATCGGCAAACATCCCACCTTTTATTTTGTTATCAGGATTATCTGCTAAAACTTTTATAATAAAGGCCTGTGATCTTGGGTCTGCAACTGGACTAATGTATTCAATAATACCAGAAAGATATTTATCTTGATAAGCAAGTATTCTTGCTTTAACATTATCTCCTTTTTCTATATTAACCAATTGATCTGCAGTAAGCTCTGCTTTTATATATACTTTATCTAAATTAACTAGATTTACTAAGGGTGTTCCAGGTCCAGCCATTTCACCAGCATCAAAGTTCAGCTGGGCCACTATACCACTGATAGGACTTTTTATTATAGTATCTGATAGTGCCTTTCTAGCTCTTTTTAAAGCGGCCTCCGCTTGCTTCATATTAGCCTCGCTAATATTGCGATCCTCTTCAGTTGCACCATTATTTACTTGCTCCAGTTGGGTCTCAGCCCGTACTAGAGCACTCTCAGCCTGCTCTACATTTGCCTGTGCAGTAGTTAATTCTTCCTTACGGGCACCTTTTTTTACTTTATCTAGATTTGCCTTTGCCATTATTTTGTTGGCTTCAGCTACTTCTAGCTGAGTCCTTGCTGCAGCTAATTGCTGCTCTAGCTGAGTAGGATTATTAAAAGTATCCTTTGACAATGTATAATTTTTCTGAGCACCTTGATAACTCACGTCTGCCTGCTCTTTAGCTATTCTAGCACTTTCTACAGAAGTCTGAGCATTTTCTACAGCAGACTGGGCATTTTGATATTGATTTTCTACCATCTCATATTGCTGCTTTGTTGCCACGTTCTCCTGGTATAGATACTCAATCCTTTTATACTCATTATATGCCTGTTCAAGTCCGTTCTTTGCCTGGTTTAACCCTATCTTGGCTTGCTCTAACCTTTGGGATGCGACTTCTACCTGTTTTTTAGCTGATTTTAACTGAGTATCAGCAGCAATTAACTGCTGCTTTTGCATAGTCCTATCTGTATAAGAGGATTCAAGCAGTTCTAGATTATTTTTAGCACCTTCATAAGATGAAAGGGCTTGTTGATATTGGGCTTTCATGCTATCCATATCCTCTTGACTTGCACCATCTTTCATCATTTTATAGTTGGCTTTAGCTATCTCCAATGCTGAATTAGCCTGTTTCACAGCTGTTTCAGCAATCTTTACCTGCTCAGCTGTAGCCCCTTTTAATAATTTTTGATGATTAGACCTGGCTATTTGTAAAGCGGCTTCAGCCTGTTGAAGCTGTATTTTAATATCATCCTGTTCAAATTCAATTAATGCCTGACCCTTTTCCACATATTGTCCTATTTCAATATTGACTTTCTTAATAATTCCTCCAATTTTAGAAGAAAGATTTAGATCTTGATATGGCTCAATTTTACTATTTACTAATTTAACATCTTCTATATCCTTCAATTCTGGTTTTATAACATTAACTGGTATTCCTGTAGCAAAAGCTATATTACTTAATAAAAAGATAGTTAGTAAAGATAATATTATTACTCCCCTGTCATTTATCCATAGACGGTTTTTGCTTATATTTTTTTTATCTAAGTTATTTTTTAATACACTATTCATTAATGATTACCCCCTGACAATAATCTATCAATTGTCCTGTTTTTTCTAGTAATTTAAAGAGATTTACTTTGTAATGATATTCTGCTTGCATTCTGGCTATCCTGGTCTGTTTTAATACCATCTGGGCATTCATTACATTGACATTAGTACCCATACCTACTTTATATCTTTTGCTTTCCAATTCTAGGTTTTCATCTGCCTTCTCTATATTCAATTCCTGCAATTCTATATTGTTCTTATTTTCTTGAATAGTAAGCAGTAGATCTTCAATTTCTATCTCTATTAAATTTTCAAGATTAGATTTATTAAGATCTAATTTACTTATATCTTCATTTATCTTATCTTGCTTATTTTTGCTTAAACCTCTGTCAAAAATATTTATATTAGCTGCTAATGTTAAACTACCAGTCCCATCTTTAAGAGAAAATTCTTCTCCCTGCCATTGATAATTTCCTGATAGAACAATGTTCGGAAGATGACTGTTTTTCTCCATTTGAAGATTAGTTTTCAAAATTTCTTTATTTAGATTAAGTAATTGAAGTTCTGGTCTATTTAATTTTGCTTCCTGAAACTGATGCTCCTTTTCCAACTTTAGATCAGGATTCAATATAGGCCAGGTAAATCTTTTGTTTGTCAGATCTATCCCAATGGTGTTACCCATCATCTTCTTAGCCATTAGTAAGTCATTACGGGCGACTTCAAGACTATGCATAGCCTTACTCTCTTCAATCTCTACTTGTAATATGTCTGTTCTTAAAATAGTTCCTGCATTATAGCTGATTCCTGCTGTCCTTTTATGTTCCCTGACAAGTTTCAATGCCTCCTCTTCTATATCAACTCTTTCTTGAGCCATGAGGACATTATAATACGACTGGATAATCTGAAATAATACCTCAGTCTTTTTTTGTTCTACTTGAACTTCTGCTATATCCATTCCTGTTCCCGCTTGTTCTAACCCAAGCCAAATCTTACCACCCAGGTAAATTGGTTGTTGTACTGAAATAGAAGTTTGGTAGTTATTTTTAGGCCCTTCAATAATGGAAGGTGACATTGACTCAAATGAAGGAATTTGAGGCCCCTTAGTCAACCTTGTATATGAAGTACTTGCACTTACCTCTGGATAAAATGCCTTCTTAGCACTATTTAAATCAATCATAGCCTTATTTTGATCATGTGCCACTTCCTGAAGAGCCTTATTATTTTCCATTCCCAGTTTAAGGGCTTGCTCTAAAGTTACTTCTTCCTGAGCAGATACAAAACCTGTTATTAAAAAGCTTATTAGAAATATTATTATAACTGTAAATAACTTAGATTTATAAGTAATTTTTGTAATTTTTTTCACTTCCTAATTTCACCATCCTTATAATTAATCATTAAAATTTATTTTACATAACAAATTATACTATATATTAAATATCCCATTCGCTAAGACTTTAAAAAGATTTCCTGGTCCCTCTGTACATATATGGTCTATTTTACCTGGATTAAGATGCCCAAAAAGTGTAGTTACATTTGCTGATCCTAAAAGAATATTTGCTACTATATCAAGATCATATTCTGGAGAAACACTTCCTTCTTTAACTCCCTCTTTTAACAAATCCTTTACGTGTTCACGTATTGCCAACATATAACTAAACATCTCTTGAGTAACACCTCTAGCAGGTCTATTACTCTCATCATGTATTAGCTTAGATAGTTTTTTATTATTAAATACATATTTAAAATACTTATCTATTAACAACTTAAATTTATCAGGTACAGTCATCTCCTTTTTCATTATCCTCTCAAAATAAATATTCAACTTTGTATGTTCAACTTTAAAAATATATGATAAAATATCCTCTTTATCCTTAAAATAATTATATATAGTACCAACAGATACCCCTGCTTCTTCTGCAATTTTGTCAGTTGTACATTTATGAAAGCCTTCTTCTGAAATAACACGAATAGCAGCCTTTCTAATCCACTCTTTCTTCTCTGGTGATTTTGGTCTTGCCACCTATAACATCCCTCCTTTATGTAATTATACTATTTTTACTTCTATAATTATTCTTAAAATGAGACCTCACTCATTTATTATAACATATGTAATTATTATTGCAATATTAAATATTTATGTATTTTATTTACCAATTAATTTATTCTAACAGCTATCAAATTATCTCTAAAAAGTATTAACTACAAAAACTCCTGATATGTTAAAACTTACATAATATCTCAGGAGTCTTTATAATCTATATTGATTATTTTTTATTTTTAAATTAATCAAAAAAGATTTTTTGAAAAATTATATAACATTGTTAATGTTAGTGCCAATTTACTTCAAATTTACTTTATTAATTCTTACTCTGGGGGATAACATCTTAACATAGAGAAATGGGAATCTTTACTTCCCTCTAACTCAATCTCTTTAACTCCAGCTGGCAAGAAAAAACTATCTCCTCTACTCACTGGTAGTTCCCCTCCATCCCAAGAAACTCTACCTTCTCCTGAACAGACTATAAATATTGAAAACATTGGATCTGATAATGCTTTAATTCTATAATTCGTGACATTTTCATATAGTTTCATTTTAAAACAATTAGTATCTTCATAGTCAATTAATTTAATTTCAGTTGTACCTTCATTCCTCTTTGTGTCTTTCCCATTAGCTATATTATTACCCATCTTCCATCTGCTTAGAATCTCGTCTTTTGTATAACCATGATAATTAAAACATTCAAACATCTTATTATTACCTATACCCTGATGACATATACCGTCAGATATTTCCATACCAGAAGGAGTACTTTTTTCTACTCTAATGGTATAGTCTGTAGGCTCCTGAATCTCTATCATAAGACATCCAGGCCCAATAGCATGGGGAATCCCACCTTCAACTAAAAATACATCTCCAGGCTCAACCTCAAATTTATGCATAGAATTAATCATGCCGTCTATATCCTGTTTATCATATAGATCTCTCCATTTTTTTTTGCTAATACCAGGCTTAAATCCTAACAAAATATATGGCCGTTCATCATTTATTTGACGTTTCCCAAGGATATACCAGGCTTCTGTTTTTCCAAAATTTGAGTCGAAATAAGCTCTAGCTTTCTCTTTATCTGGATGAACCTGAATAGTTAATCTTTCAGCAGAGTCTAAAATTTTAACCAACAAGGCAGTATCTATACCATACTTTTTTACATGTTTTTTACCCAGATAAAATTCCGGATTACTACTTATAAGACTTTTTAATAATATTTTATCTGATCGTATCTTTACAAAGCTTAATCCTTCATTTTCACAAGATTTTTTGGCATTCCTTGCTTTAACTAATGAACCAATCCATTCCTCCGGTTTCTTACTATCTTTTGGATTGCTTTTTCTTTTTAACTCATCTATTAACTTGCCACCAATATAGGTTCTGCTAACCCTATTAGGCATTAATTTAAACGGTCGTTTAATATCTAGCATTGGACCCTCCCCTCTTCTATACTTTAATACAGTATTTTATATACTCTTACGTCCCTCTTATCTACTTTTAAGTCAAATCTTAACTTATTATCAGTAATCTTAATCACTTTCTCTTCGTTCAAATATAAGTCTTTAACTTGAATCCTTTCTGCAATTATGTCTTTAAATTCAATTACTGTTTCAAGAGTGGTATCACTATAATTGAATGCAAAAATAATATAACCATCTTCACCCTGTAAGTAATTAATCTTTAATTGATGATTATCAAGAGTAAAGTTGTTTAAAGAATATCTGCTGATAAGTTTATTTAGGTACTCATAAGTATTTTTTGATTCATTCTGGTAATACCCATACCATAAATAGGTTCCTATATATATAACTTCACCTTTGCCCTTTTTACTACTAATGACCGCTGGATAACCATCTTCATATGAAGCTAGTATTTCAGTTTCATCATTAACATCTAAAAGTTGTTTCTCATAATACCCCTGTAGCTTATGATTATCATTAAACTTTATATCAAGTCCATCAACTGCCACATCGATAAGTGTACAGCCTAATTGTGAGTTAAATTCCCCACCAGGTATATTTTTATTTAATATACCTTCATTATTAATAAAACCACAACGCCCAGTGAATATTAAAACTCCACCATCTTCTACAAATTCATCTAAAGAATTTGACATTCCTTCATCTATATTTAGCTGATTACTAACAAATAAAACTTTATATTCATCAGATAACTCTTTACCGATATCTTCAGGTGTTATAAAATCAGATGTTATATTTTGTTCCCAAAGACATTTATATAAGCCGGCTAAAGAATCCAAATATATCGAATTTGAAATATAGGGATCATAATAAATAGAATATGCTTTACTAAAATCATGATTTAATTTATCATACAAAATAGCCACATTTGATTTTGCAGGTTTATAATTGTTAAATTGATCTAGATTCTCATCTAATATTTTTTTAATTTTTTCAGCCTCAGCAGTGCGTGGAGTATAATTTCCTTTATAATCTATTAAACCACGTCCAAAGGTCTGAACACCTTTAATAAAAGGGGCCCACTTCCAGTAAATGATTCCTTTTGCTCCTTGAGAAATTGCTTCCCAATTCCACCATTTAATTTCTTCAGGATGGACAAGGCTACCAGGGTTATACATAGCCTGATGGTGTGATTGGAGTTCAGAGATCCAGAAGGGCTTATTCCTATTTGCCGATCTTAATCCAGTAAGTGTTTCCCATCTCTGCCAATTTTCCATATGTGGGGAGTTCTTGGGATAAAAGGAAAAACCCATTTCATCTGTATTTTGGCTCACATTCCAATCATCCTGTGGTCTATCATAAGATGAATCCTGAGTAAGTGTAGAATGTATATTATCAGCAATAACTGGATGTTCAGGGTCTTCCTCCTTAATAATCTTTCTCCACTCACTAAGTATCATACCAACATTTTCTTTATGGAATTGCTCATAATCTACTACAGGCATAACACTAGCCCATATCCATTTGTCAAAATTTATTTGAGACCAATCATAATATGCTCTATCCCAAACATCATTCAATTTTTTAAGATTCTTGTATTTATTTTTTAACCATTCACGGAATAACTGTAAGGTATAAGTATCATATGATGTAAACATAGTCTCATTCCAGATATCATAACCATATAAAGAAGAAAATTCTTTATAGTAATTAGCAACCTCTTTATATTGTTTCCTTATTAATTGTTTCACTTCAGGGTGATTATAATTAAGGTGGTCAAAACCCTTATATTCTTTACGATATGAACCATCATAATTCACTGGTAAGTACTCTTCTTTCATTAAAAAATCAGGTCCATATTCTAACGAAGTGAGCTGTCCGGCTACCTCCACTATAATATTAATATCTAGTTTCTCTGCATATTTAAGTATTTGAATGCCTGTATTATAAGGGTAATTATCATTTCTTTCTTCCCACCAAAAAACAGCTGGCCATACAACAATAAAATTCATTCCTAATTTCTTAATTTTGTCCATATGTCTATAAATATCATCCATAGTAAATTCTCTTTGTATTTTTAAGACCGTACCATATGGAAATAGATTTTTGTTAAACATAAATAATCCCCTTTCTTATTATAAAAATTAAAATTTCCTATGAAATATTATGTCATAGTACTTTTAATTAAAAACAATTATTTTACTAGTTTATTATTACACCACCTTTATTAGATTATTAACAATAAAATAATTTTAATAACATTAGTAAAGTATTGTAATTCTAGATTTTCAGTAAAAATGCAAAGTTATATTTATCAAGAAAAACGTTTTACTAAAGTTTAAAGATTTTCCCCTCTAATTGTATGAGGGGATTATGTACCACTTTAACGTTATTTCTATTTTGAATGTCCAGTAGTATTTCTGTATACTATATTCGGTTCTATTACCTCAATTCTTTTTTTCGCAGAATATTTACCCTTAATTCTCTCATATAACATTTCGGCAGCCAAATATCCCATTTTATACTTTGGCTGAGCAATAGTTGTTAATCCTGGTATTGAAAATTTTGCTAGTGAAATATTATCATAACCAATTAATGAAATATCTTTACCTACGACCAAACCTTTCTCATATATTGCCTTCAAACAGCCAACAGCTGTTATATCATTTATTGCAAACACAGCAGTAGGGTAACTATCCATTTCTAACAAAGATAACATCTGATTATAACCATTATTGAATTCGTATATATCCTCTGGATTTTCTTTAGGAATTTCTTCTTCAATACTTATTTTAATAATTTCTTTATCTATCTTTATTTTCTTAGAATTTAATGCCTTAATATAGCCTTGATATCTGTCCTTTCTACTTAGTCTGTTTAGAGAACCACTTATAAAAGCTATACGACTATGTCCCAGTTCTATAAGGTGATTTGTAGCTAAATAACCACCTTTAATATTATCAAGAACTATATTATCAACATTCGGTAAATCTAAGTATTGATCTAAAGCTATTACTTTCATTCCATTATCAATTATTTTTTTTATTTGATCTATATTTTGTGTGACACTAACAAAAATAGCACCATCAACTTTTTTTTCAGAAAATATCCTTATAGCTTGCGACTCTTTCTGTAATTGAAATGAAGTATTACAAAGTATTACCGAAAAGTTTTTTGAAGAGAAAAACTCCTCAATACCTCTGGTTATAACAGAATAATAGGGGTTTGAAATCGAAGGAACTGCTATACCAATTGAGTTAGTTTTTTTTCCACGTAAATTACGAGCAAATATATCTGGTTTATAGTTTAACTTTTCTACTGCAGATAAAACTTTTTTCTGAGTAAGTTCAGAAACTGGTTTAGTATTATTCAACACATTTGAAACCGTTGAGGGAGATACACCTGCTAGTTCAGCAACACTTTTTATATTAGACATATTAATTCCCCTTTAGTAATGTCAGAATATTAAAAATAATGTTATGTAACACATTATAATAAATATTATAAAATAAAATGCTGAAAAAGTCAAAAATAAATTGTATTGTATATAGTTTTGTATATTATATAATTTAATCATATAATGATTACTTTCTTAGTAAGCTTTTAAAAAAGCAGCCCAAAAATAGGACTGCTTTTTTTATATTCCTAAAACTCATAATATTTTTATATATTGATACTTTTTTATTCATCACTATATAAAACATTATGATTTTCTTCTACTTCAACGAAACCCTTTCCCGCATTGTTCTTATAAAAATCGCGTACGTCATATACAATCTGCTCTGGTAAGAATTCTACATCTGGATCCCATCTGTCTCCAATCTCAGGAACAGATTCAAATAACATCTGTGTATATGGATGTATAGGATTTTCATAAATCTTTTTGGTATCTCCTCTTTCAACTAGTCGACCTTTGTACATAATTAATGAGTCATCACTAATATAATAACCCAGGTTCAAGTCATGAGTAATAAAGACTACAGACATACCATTTTTCTTACATAATTCAACGAGTAAGTTTAAAACCCCAATACGTGTAGAGGCATCTAACATACTAATCAACTCATCCGCGATGAGTATATCAACATCCATTAATAAGGCTCTGGCTATTAATAATCTTTGCAACTGACCACCACTAAGCTGGTGGGGAAATTTACCCAGTGTTCTATCGGGATTCAAATTAACATCACTTAATACCTGATGAATTCTATCCTCTTTTTCGGATTTATCAAAATCAAAATTAAAAGATTGAAAGATTATATCAAATACCCGATCAACACGATATAATGGATTAAATGTTGCAAAAGGATCCTGGAATATAGCTTGAACCTTTCTATAATAACCTCTTTTTTCTTTATTGCTATTTAATAGAGTTATATCCTGATCATTATAATATATATGACCCTCATTAGGTTTTAATAATTTTAATATTAACTTTCCAATAGTAGTTTTTCCACTACCACTTTCACCAATTAGTGATAATATCTTACCAGGCTGAATATCAAAGGATACATCCTTAACGGCTACAGTAATATCTGGATTTATAAAACCACTTTTAAAAACCTTTGTTAATTTTCTAACAGACATTATTACATTTTCATTCTTAGGCATTACTATCACTTCCCAGGTCTAATTCTTGCCATCTCCAACAAGAAACATAATGATCCTTATCTACCTTTTCTCTTACAGGAGTTTTTTCACATTGTTCAGCTGCATAAGGACATCTATACCTAAACCTGCACCCTGATCCAATGTTTAACAGGTGTGGTGGAGTACCATTAATTCCCGTTAATTTTTTATCTTTATATTGAATACCAACCTGTGGTAATGATGAAATTAAGGATTTGGTATAAGGATGTTTGGGATTATTAATTATCTCATCAGTTGGCCCTATTTCAGCAAAATTACCTGCATACATAATCAGAATTCGTTCAGCAATCTGGTATAATATTGATAGGTCATGTGTAATAAACATCGCAGAACCAATAATACCTTGATCACGTAGATTGGCAAGCATAGTTGCAACAAATCTTTGTGAACTTACATCCAGCGCTGATGTTATCTCATCAGCAATTATAAACTCTGGGTCAAGAATTGTTGAGATAATCATTATAACCCTCTGTTTCATACCACCTGATAATTCTATAGAATATCTATTTAATATAGACGGATCAAGATTTACCATATCAAGACGTTCTTCAACTTTTGCAAAAAATTTACGATTTGCCTTAACACCATGTTCTTGAACAAGATCAGCTATAAATGTTTTGATTTTTTTAGTAGGGCTGAAGGCATCAAGAGCATATTGTGGTATAATAGAAATATTTTTTAAACGCATTTTTCTAAATTCCTGTTTAGTCATATGCATAATATCTTTACCGATAAGTTTCACATCACCAGATATATATTGCAGTGGAGGCTTGCGTGATATCAAGGTGCTAGCCAGAGTGCTTTTACCACAACCAGATTCACCTGCCACCCCAAGTATTTCATCTTTTCTAATATTAAACGTAATATCATCTACAGCCTTGACATCACCTTTTAAGATTTTATAATATGCTTTTAAGTCTTTAATTTCAAGTATATTTTCTCTCATATGCTACATCTCCCTCAAACGTGGATTAAATACTTCATCTAGTCCGGTATTAATGAAATATAGAGAGGTAACCATGATAGTCAGAATTAATCCTGGGATTATTGCCCACCACCACATACCTAGCTGAATAGCATTCCAATTAACAGCATTCTGCATGACGAGACCAAGTGAAATACCTTGAGTAGGTCCAAGACCTAGAAACTCTAAACCTACAGATGCTAGAATAGTACCATTGAACTGAAGGATATAAACCATAAATACATAAGAAAACATATTTGCAGCTATATCTTCCCGTAATATTCTTGACAATTTTAGTGATGAAATCCTGGATAGATTAACATACTCTTCATTCCTTAATGATAGAGTCTGTGACCTAACAGCCCTAGCAGTCCAGGGCCAGGCAGTTAGTGATACTATTAACGCCATTACCATTATCCCTCGCACCTGCAGAACTGCTGAAATTATAATTAAAAGAGCCAAAGAAGGTATTGTAATAAAGATATTGGTCAGCATCATTAATGCCTCATCTACAATCTTACCACCAAAAAATCCAGAAACAAAACCAATAAGACAGCCTAGTAAAGTGGCTATCGTACCAGCCATTAATCCTACTGCTATTGTAGAGCGAAGTCCCAATACAGTACGTGTAAATACATCCTTACCCATAATTGTTGTTCCAAAAAAGTGTTCAGATGATGGAGGTAAATAACCAGCACCAGAAAATTCATCATATTGATATGATGTCATCATTGGTCCAAATATTGCTAAAGAAATTACAAGCAAAAATAATGTAATACCAAAAATAACTTTTTTATTTGTTACGGCAAAATATAAATTCTCATGTTTTTTCCAGAAATCTGACGCCACTTTATTACACCTCCCCGGAGAATGAAAGTCTTACTCTTGGATCAATAAGCATATAGACTATATCAACTAAAAAATTAGCAACTAAAGTCATAACAATAATAGCTAAAAATATTCCCTGTAAAAGGAAGTAATCCTGATTTAAAATAGAATCAAGCATTAATCTTCCCAGCCCTGGATAATTAAATACTGTCTCAACCAGGATTGCTCCACCAATAATATTACCAAGTCTTAAAGCAAGACCAGTAACCTGTGGTAGAACACCATTTCTAAAGCCGTAACTCCTAATTAGTTTATCTGAAGCACCAAGAGCCGACATATATTTTGAATAGTTTGAGCTTCTTTCATAAAGAATCATATTTCTCATACCAATAGCCCATCCACCTAACTGAACAATAAACATAGTAAAGAATGGTAAAAACCAGTGTCTTAAATAATCAAGTATAAAACTTAAACTAAAACTCGGTGTCATTGTTAGACTATAGGCTCCACTGATAGGGAACCAGCCTAATTTAACACCAAAAACAAATGATACTACTACTGCCATCCAGAAGTATGGTGATGATGTTATAAAATAAAAGAAAGGCATCATAATATTATCTGCTTTTTTGTTTATACCAGAATAGGCACCAAGTTTATTACCTATAATCCAACTTAAAATTATTGCAGGCAACAGTAATATTATATCATATATAATTCCTGCTTTCATAATTTCAATAACAGGTGTTGGAAATTGGAAAATACTTATTCCAAAGTCAAGTGAAAATATAGACTTCCAGAAATTAATATATTGAGTTAACAACGGCTGGTCAAGATTAAATAATAATGTCAATTGATTTTCAAGTATCTCACGTCCACCCTCTACTCCAGCAAAACGCGACAAAAGATTCTGCACTGGGTCACCTGGCATCATTCGAGGTGCCCAAAAATTGAGGGTAACAGCTACAAAAAATGTAATGAGATAAACAATTATCTTCTTACTAAAATACTTACCCACTTAAAAATTACCCCTTTCTATAGAACAGGCCCGATATAGTATTATCGGACCTGTTTTTAGTAATTTAATTTTTATTCATTGGAACAATTTCTTATATTAATTATTCAACTGGTTCTAAGTTAGTTAACACTGGAATCATACCTAACTGATAAGCATTACCCCATGATACTGGAACACCATAAGCATTATCAGCATCTGGCCAGTTAGTCCAATTAGCTGTTGATTCTTGTGCCCATAAACCATTATGCCATAATGGAATACTAGGCATATCAACTAATAATATTTTTTGAATTTCTGATGCTAACTGTTGTTTTTCAGCTTCATCTCTGGACATATTGAACTGATTAATCAATTCAAATATTTCAGGATTACTATATGCACCATAGTTACCAGCAGCTATAACATCACCATTGATATCGTCATTAGCTACACCAAGCCAATAGTCATATGGATTTGAACTTAAAGTAGTGTTATAATTATTGATAATCATTTCGAAAGTAGTATGCAATCTTTGATTATCATAAACACTTGCGTCTCTAAATACAGGAACTAAGTTAATACCTACTTCCTGAGCATTACTTGCTACAACTTTAATAGCACCTTCCCAGTCAGACCATCCACTTGGAACCATTATTTCCAATTCAATGGCTTCACCATTAGGCATATCCCTCCAGCCATCACCATCATTATCTACATAACCAGCTTCATCTAATAATGCTTTAGCTTTAGAAGGATCAAAGTAAAATCCATACTCGTCAACGACATCTGTGTCATAATATTCCATCCAACCTTCACCAAATAAACCTGTAGGATTAGCAGGTTGAACCAAGCCACCGTAGACCCTATTTACAATAGTATTTTTATTGATGGCAAATGCTAATGCCCTTCTGAAATCTTTATCATCCATTGGTTTTATATTTGTATTCATATATACCAATGCTGTATTCCAAGAAAGCATGTAAGGCTCTTCTTCATACCATGTTTTTAATCCAAAGGCCTGTTTTATTTTTTGAACACCAGGAATAAAGTTATTACTTAAATCAAGTTCACCCTTCATCATCATACCAAGTGTAATATTGTTACTAGTATTTACAAGGTCAACAATATATCTTGGTTTTGGAGTACCAAAGACATCATTACCCCACCAATTGTCTCTTCTTTCCCAAACCATTCTATCTTGACTTACTGAATGGTAGGTATAAGGACCTGTACCAATTGTTTCTTTATTAGTAACTGTCATCAATTGATCAGATGGGATTTTACTCCAGATGTGTTCAGGGATTACATATCTTTGATATAGTTCCCTATCCCACTCTGCATAATGAGGCTCTGTGAAAGTGAATTTTACAGTATAATTATCTACTGCTTCTACTGAACCAAGCCATTCCCAGATAGGAGAATAGGTTATCTGATTCTCATTAGCTATTTCATAAGTGAAAACAACATCATCGGCGTTGAATTCTTCCCCATCAGCCCAGCTAACACCTTCACGTAATTCCATTACGTATTCAGTATCTGATACCCATTCTCCACTAGTGGCTAAGTTTGGTGTATACTCATTCTTAACCGGATTGTAAAAGAAGAAAGTTTCATATACAAGACCACCTACACCTGGCGCAACTGTTGGAGATAAAATATTCCATGTAGAAGGTGGTCCCCACATAGCACCGGAGACTGTTAATGTCTCAGACCTTTTTAACTGAGCGGCTAAGGCACCTGTACTGAAGGCTACAACCAACATAAAAACTAAAAACAATTTTAAAAATTTTTTCACGACAACACCCCTTTTATTAATTGTATTATAAATATATATATTCTTATCTAGCCCTTAAAAGACTTAATAAGAATAAGTTGTCATCCCCCTCTTTTTCCTTAATTTATATTATAGATTTATACAAAATAAGGAAGAGACAATCCTTTTGTCAATTTGCAGATTTACAACAAAGTATTGCATGTACTAAAAACACTCTAAACAATGAGTTTAATAACACTATACTTTTGTAAGCCAGTATTCTATATAATACTATGAAACATTTTTAATTCAGTTACTAAAGCGTTTTACTAAATATATTATAACTTAATTTTAACTAAATATCAAGTACATTTATTAAAATATAACTATAATTACATACAATCTATATAAAAAACTTATTATATCGGTAATAATATAATACAACTATTAATTTTATCAGATTTTAATGAAGAATTACTGTAAAGTAATAATATATATTTGCTTTAATGAATTATTAAATAAAGCAGACTCAAAGACTATAACTATTATTATTATAATATATATCTTTTTAAATTACAAGCATATCTACTGAACTTACATTCTTATAGGAAAAAGTATAATAGAAGCTAATAATTTTTACCCTTTTAATTAAAAATATCCGACAGCTTAAAGGCTGATGGATATTTTTAATGTCTCTATTTTTAACTATAACTTATATTTTAATAATAAATAAATCTTTTATTATTTCGTGGCTAAGCCACTTTAATCTAGATATGTTTATATTAAAGTTTCTTAAATAATAATTATCTCTTAGAGAACTGTGGAGCTTTACGGGCTTTCTTGAGTCCGTATTTTTT
>JADQBV010000300.1 GCA_016278415.1 Halanaerobiales bacterium | reverse complement strand
TAACTGCATCATTAAGTGACTTAGTTGCTAGCAGCAACTATTACTTTAGAGTTGTGCAGGATGCAGTCTTGCTTAATCCCCCTGAGAACCTAGCTGTTACTGTAGAAGGAAGTCCTGGAACAACTGTATATGGTTATAAGGTTACTGCTTTGAGTAAAGCAGGTGAAACAATACCCTGTGCTGAGCTTACTATCAGTGATGGTAATGCAGTTCTGGATGAGACTAATTTCAATAACATTACTTGGGATCCTGTCGAAAATGCTGTGCAATATTCGGTTTTCCGTTCTAGCTCTGAAGGAGATCCAGCTACAACTGGTAGGATTGCTGTAATTGGCGATACTAATCTGGAAGATACTGGCTTAGCTGCAGAAGGTGATGAGCCTAATGAAAACACTGCTTTTGATCATTATGGCGAATCTGGTGATTATGACTTTGTAACCCTGTAAAGTCTTGGTGTTGGTCAAGAGAAAGACCGTATTCTGTACGGTCTTTTTCTCTTATCATGTATTTTCTTTTATAAAATTGGAGGTAAGTAAAATGCCTAAAGAAGATAGTCTAAGACTAAAACTTAAAAATCCCTCTACTGGTGAGTTCGATTGGGATAAGAGCTGGTGGGAGAATACCAATATCCTAGATAAACATCCAGGAATAAAAGTTGTCACATCTTCTACCCTGCCTGAGGAACCCTGGCTTGGTCAGTTTGTCTTTAATGTTGATACACACAGTCTATTAGTCTGGAATGGCTATAACTGGGTTGACCAGTCATCTGGTATGTTTGATTATATCCAGGCCGGTAGTGAGGATATTGGCAGCGGGAAAGTTGTTTATATAGATACAGATGGCAAAATCTACCCTGCTAATCATACTTTGCCTGCAGATTATAGGTTTCGCGTACTGGGAATGACAATTAGTGAGCTTAATGCTGATGAATTTGGACTCGTTAAAAGATGTGGATTAATTAAGAATCCTGATTGGGAGTTGACTGCCGGCCAGGTATATTATCTGGGCTTGGATGGTAATATTACTGAAACACTCCCAACAGAAGGACTACTGCTATCTGTGGGAGTGGCTTTTAGTTTTGATGCTTTGTCTATTAGGATTATTGCTGTTTAACTCATAAATCCGGTTAAGGTAAAAAGAAGCCCCAACCGGATTATTTTAAAATTTATTTCTTTTTTACTGGTATCCATATTTCACTTCTATACGTTGGTGACGATGTATCTTTACTCTCATTCCAAAGTATCTCCGGTCCCTCTACCAGTTCATAATTTGAAGATGGAAACCACTCTGCATAGATTCGTCCCCATGTATCCTGCAAGGTATCTGGAAATGGTCCTACTGATTCAAATACTGCCCAGGTTAAAGCCGGAACTTCTAGACATGCTAGATCATCAGAATAGTCTTTAGTTGTTGCCACTCCTATATAATGATCAAGTTCTCCTTTCTCTTCCATTCTTCCTTCTGAAAAATTTGTAGATGCTTGAATAATACCCTGTGGTTCAATATTTGATAGTTGCTTTAGAGTAATAATCGTCTCATCATCTAATTTCTTCCACATAGAATTAATCTCAGGATTAGTTCCTTTAAATACTATAGGTACTCTTTTCATGCTTCCTACAATACTAAAAGCCTCTTTCTCTACAATTCGGTAATTCATCGATATTCCCCCTTTAATTGATAAATGAAAGGTCATTGGTGGATAAGCTTTTAATAATTGACCGTTTTCTCTCGCTTCTGTAGGTGTTATACCATGTAAACTATGGAAAGCCCTTGTAAATGAATCTGCTGAACTATATCCATATTTAAAAGCAAGATCAATTACTTTTATATCATTATCAATAAGCTCAAACGCTGCATGAGTAAGTCTTCTCCGGCGAATGTATTCAGATAGTGTAACGCCTGCCAGAAAAGAGAACATCCTTTTAAAATGATATTCCGAACATACAGCCAGTCTCGCTACTTCTTTGAAATCAATATCATATAGTAAATTCTCCTCAATATATTTTAATGTTTTGTTCATATTTCTAAGCGAATCCATATATATGACCCCTCCTTTCACAAATATGATAACAGAAATCCAATATCTATATCCGACAATATATGCACAATAATGTAGGGGTAAACTAAACTACTTATTAACCCCTGCCGAGATTGCCTTTCCTGCTTTGATTAACACCTTATTACCCAACAATAAAAAACCTTGAGTAAACAATAAAAACCCGGTTCCCAACAACAACCATTCAATTTTAATAAGATCAGCTATTGGACCAAATATTAGCATTCCCATTGGCATCATTGAGGTAGATATCATTGTTAAAACACCAAACACTCTACCTAGATAATCTCCTTCAACTTTCTCCTGTAATAAGACTGTAGACGGAGTATTAAAGAAAGGCATTACAAGACCTGTCAATCCCATAAAAATAAGATAGATCCAGAAGACTGGAACAAGTCCAAGTGAGAATGTACAGATACCAATAGCAAAAACTGAAAGAGCCATAGTATGAATTCTGTTTTTAAAACCACCCCAGGATGCTATAAGAGCTCCACCAAGCATCATACCGATTGAATAAGTGATTTCTATAGCAGTTAATCGCCAAACATCACCTCCAAAACTTCGGGTTACCTGTAAAGGTGTTAAAAATGCTGCAGGTGCAATCAAAACAAAAAAGAATCCGTAAAATACAAAAAACTTCTTTACAAAATTATGATTCTTTATATAGTTGAATCCTTCCTGCAAATCTTTAAAATAGCCAGTTTTTACTTTCTCTAATGCTTTATTATGAACAGGTATTTTTAACAATACAAGTAATATAAATACTGCTATAACTGCAGTAATTACGTCAATAAAGAAAATACTTTCTATACTTGCCATTGTAAAGAGTGCACCACTAAGCATTGGTGAAACCAGCATAATAAGGGCTTGAATACTACCATTTATTCCATTAACCCTGGTCAACTTGTTTTCTGGTACAAGTTGTGGAAGAATTGCTCCAACTGCCGGTGTTTGAATACCAGTTCCAATCGCGCGAATAGCTGAAATCAGAAATAAAAGCCAAATAGCATCATAACCCAGCAAAAATAAAATGGCCAATATAAGTGTTGAAACAGCAATCAATGAATCTGATAAAATAATAAGCAATTTTCTGTTATACTGATCAGCCCATACTCCTGCTATAGGAGATAATATAAATGTCGGAAGAAAACCGCAAATTATATATATTGTCATCATAACACCTGACTGAGTATTCAATGTAATATACCACATAATAGCATATTGAACCAGAGACGATCCTAAAAGTGAAATAGTCTGGCTACTCAAGAATAGTATTGTCATCTTTTTCCAATTGGACTTAATACTATCATCCCGTATATTTTTATTAATTTCATTCATTACACACACGTCCTTTAACAATTTTATTCAATAATAATAAAAGCAGTCAAAAACACACCAGAACTATATACTTTATTAATCACATATCTTATTTACAACATATTCCTGATATTTTTCATAATCACTCTCTTTACACTCTACAGTTAACATAGTACCTTCTTCTTCATAACTTATTGTAAGCACACTGGCATTTTCATGAAAATAAGAAATTAACTGTCCTTCTTCATACGGAATTAGCATCTCACACTTTAGATAATCATTAAAGATATGATTACTAATTAATTGGTTTAATTCAGTTATCCCGATTTTCTCTTTAGCTGATAAATAAATTCTGTCATTTACTACATTAGGAAAGTCAGCACCTGTCAAATCCGCCTTATTTAATGCATAAATAACAGGTATATTATTAACCCCAATTTCCTTTAAAGTTTCATTAGTTACCACAATAAATTTTTCATACTGGGGATCTGAATAATCAATAACATGAATTATTAAATCAGCCTCAACAACTTCTTCTAAAGTAGAGCGAAATGCCTTAACAAGATGATGTGGCAATTTATTTATAAAGCCAACTGTATCTGTAAGAAGGAAAGACTTATTGTCAGGTAATGTTATTTCTCTAACAGATGTTTCCAATGTCGCAAATAACATATCCTTCTCAAAAACCTGTTTATCCGGTGATGAATTAGACATCTCTACCATTTTATTCATAATAGTAGACTTACCTGCATTAGTATATCCAACTAAAGAAACCACAGGGATACCACTTTTTTTTCGTCTTTTTCGTTGAATTCCCCTTTGTGAAACTAATGCTTTTAATTCCTGTTTTATATTGGATATCTTATCCTCAATTTTCCGACGGTCAAGTTCTAATTTGGTCTCTCCAGAGCCTCTATTGATTAATCCTGCTCCTCCACCCTGGCGGTCATAATCTTTTTGTCCAAATAAACGGGGCAGCATATATTGAAGTCTTGCCATCTCTACCTGAAGCTTCGCCTCTCTTGTTTTAGCACGTTGAGAAAATATCTCTAAAATCAACATAGTTCGATCAATTACTTTTACTCCCAGTTTATCTTCGAGTGTCCGAATCTGAGAAGCTGATAGTTCATCATTAGCTATCACTATATCAGCATTTGTAAAGTCCAATAAGCTTTTAAGTTCTTCAGTCTTTCCTTTGCCAACATAATGGGTATTATTAATGTGATCCAGATTTTGAGTTATTTCTCCAACGACTTTGATATTACAGGCAATTACAAGCCTCTTTAATTCCTTTATCAAATTTTCAAAATTATCCTCTTGACTTCTATAGTTTACACCTATTACTATCGCTTTTTTCTTATTAGTCATTTTAATTCTCCTTTTATTACTTTTAGACACAAAAAACACAGGCTATCTGCCTGTGTCATAAGTAAATGGTATAAGGCCTATCTATATAATCGAGGAGATTGTTACTTTCTTTAAATAACACTCCTTCTATTAGCCTTTTTAGATTTGAGAATATAGTATTAATATCCATCCATAGTCTTAGAAAGTATACCAAGAGCTTCTGTATATTAAATAAGTCGTACTATAACAATTTAATGTTGCACTACCCCAGTACTCCGCATTAAATTACTTCATACAAGAACTGTTTAAGGTTGCACCAGAGGCACTCCCTATCTTAATATACCATACAAGAACTATTTCAGGTTGCACCAGGGGCACTCCCTATCTAAATGAACTGTTTAAGGTTGCATAATTATCAGGACATTAAAAAAAGAGGCATAGATTCGTCCTCCCTCTCTTTATGTCATATAATAAAGGTTTCCTAAAAATAGATAGACTAATCCCATTTACTCCGCACAACAGGCAGAGTTTTGAAACGTTATTCAATTAACGGCTCAAATTTTGGAAACGTAGTCTAATTGAAAACACAAGGAAACCCTCCTTTTTTAAGTATAAATAAATTATAACATGATAAAATACTAAAATCAATAAAAAACAATATAAAATGTAAGCTTTAAAACTCTTTCGAAAAGAATTTTGCTTTATTTATCAATTATTTTATTTGTTTCAGAGATAAGATTTTTTAAAATGCCAACCCCTTTTCTGGCATCTTCTAAATCATTGGACAATAAACTGAATATCTGCTCTATTCTCTCTTTATAATTTTTAGGTTTTATAGCAAAGCTATCGATCATTCCTACTGCTTTTTTTTCATTGATACAGTATTCTTCATTAATCGCAAACAATACCTGATTTAGACAGGATACTGAACGGAAACAGTGGCCATTAAGATAATAAAGATCATCTTTACCTAACATATCCTCAGCAAACTTTAAAGAAAAAGAGGACTCAAATGTAAAGTAATTAATTATTGCTTTCTTTAAGGCAAGAGGGTATGGAATTGTTTTGTCTTTTAACTTCGCTATTTTACTTTGATTATCTTCTAATATATGACAAATAGCAATTTCCCCCATATACATAGCATTAAGATAGGCATGGGGATGACCTGCCTGATAATGTGATGACAAATTTCCAGATAAACATTGCTTAATCACCTGAGATACTTTATTTATATCACGAAATATAAAATCTACATGATAGCCATCTACTATTAGCCAGCCACCACCATTAATCCAGGGACCCCATTCCCCTAGAGCAGTGACTATATTTCCCCGCTGTTCATCATCCAACTTAGTAGCAATTCTGCTAATTTCACCAAGATCAATCCCTACTGATTCATCATAATATAACCCTATATCTATATCAGAATTTGATCTATGCGTACCCCTGGCTCTGGAACCCCCTAATACAACTCCGACAACTCCAGAAACCACTTTTAATTCATTTATTACTTTATTTATAATTTTCTCTACAATCACTTTATTAACAACTCCTTAGCTTCCTACATCCATTTCACATTATTTTCAATACATTCCTTAACACGATATTCAGCAATCTGTTGAATAAGTGATAAAGGAAGTGGTTTATCCAATGGAAATTGAATTGTACTACTGGATGTTTTATAGTCTTTAAGATCTTTGGCAAAAGCCTTTATTGCCGAAGGTGTAGGATATAAACTAATATGATGCTTAAATGCTGCATATTGAAATAGAATTGTGTCAAAGGAAAAGGCAGGCTGACTCCACTTAAGGCTTTCCTCAGCCTCAGGTGCAACTTTACGAAGACATTCACGCATTTGTTTTAAAAGCTCCTGAGTATCTTCTGAAAAACCGGCAATATATTCATCAACTGTAACTGGTTTATTTTTTTCCACATTATCTTCCTCCTCATCAATTCAAAGCTATAATAATTATATTATTTTTCCTGTTTATATTCAAGTAAATGGACTATTCCCTGGCCACCATCAACCATTACCTTATCTCCTGTTTTAAGTCTTACAGTAGCATTACTACAACCTACGACTGCAGGAATACCAAGTTCCCGGGCCACTATAGCAGCATGTGATAGTGGTGCCCCAATATCAGTTATTACTGCAGCAGCTTTAGAGAAAAGAGGTGTCCATCCCACATTAGTTGTTGTGGCAACCAGGATTTCACCCGGCTGAAGCTTAACCCCATCTTCTGGATTAGTTAGAATACGAACCTTTCCCTCTATCTTACCGGCCGCACCGGCACAGCCTTTAAGTGTTTCCGAATCGGATGTAGCAGTTGAAGTAGAGATTGTAGTGTCATAATAATCCATCCTTCTATCTGGTTCCTTTATCCATTCTTCGGGATTAAAACGGCCACGGATAATAGATGGAAATGGTGGTAATTCTTTATATCGTTGATAATTCTCTTTTCTGGCAGGTATATATTTTGCTCCAACTTCTTTCCCGGTAAGGAGGCTTTCAATCTCATCAATATAGAGGTAAAAAATATCATCACTTAAACCTGTCAGTTCTCCTGCCTTAAGTGCAAAGCTGCGGTTAACCCTAATTACCCTAACCAGCTCTGAACGGGCTGCTTCCCTGGCCTGGGCGCCTTTAGCTGCTTTTTTTAATTTTTTCTCAAGCCATTTTACTTTTTTTGGATAATGTTCCCGAAATCTTTTTCGGGCCGCTTCAAACTCCTGATGTTGTCTGTTTAAAAGACCGTCTATATCAGTATCTGACTTTTTATATTCCTCTATCTGTTCTGTCAGCCAGTTTTTGTCTTCAGCGGGATCAGGTATTGATAACTCAAATTCATGAGGTCCCCGGTGGCCATATTTTAACAAGTATTCCTCACGACTCATCTCCTCCTTGAGAACTTTTGCAACACCTACTACCGGACCAAGACTTGCCAGCTCTGAACCTTCCCTTAAATTGGAAAGAAGTGCATTGGCATCCTCAGCGCCTACCATCTCTGTCAACTTTTTATTCAAGTTCATAGCTACAATCCCTTTACTGCTACCAGCAGTATGCATCCACCAGGCCTTGATATTATATGGCCGAAGCTCATCCTCCCAGAAAGCAAGCAGTTCCTCTTTGCTGTTTATTCCTTTTATTATTTTAGCCATCTCTCTACACCGGTCTGGTGTATCCTTTAGATATTGTTTCATCTTGATAGATGCTTTAATTACATTTTTTATTAAATTCCAGATTCTGGGCAACACCTGTTTGATAAGTTTAAATCGTGGAAATGGATATAAGGGCATATTCAAATCATCAGGTATCTGTCCAAACAGCTCACCAGCCAGTTCCATGGCCTTTTTAACATCCATTCCGTATAATGCTGTTATTGCAGATATCCTCCGGCTGATATTTGAATATATTCTACCACAGATATTACCAGACCAGAGATAATAGCCAGGAACAAAAGCAGATTCTTCATCCAGAGCTCTGACTATACTCCAGGTAAGTGGTGTCACCACATCAGGGATAGCCTCACCTACATTGGTATTTACCCAGAGGGCATCTTCAACCAGACTTTCGTTAATTTGATATGTGTCAAGATTACCGGCTGACAGGGTAGTAATCGGTCTGGATTGCAGTATATAAAGATCCCCCTCTGCCACGGCCCATTCAATATCCTGGGGACTGCCCATCTCTTTTTCCAGTCTGGAAGCATATTTATATAGTTTTGCTGCATATTTCTTAAATTCATCTGGTCCATCATATATCCCTTTTAGTCTGGAAAGTCTAAATTCAGCTGCATCTGCTTCACCGGATACAAGCTTTTCACCCAGTCCATGAACATAATTACCTGTCATATTTTCGAAACTTCCAGTAATGGGGTCAGCAGTAAACAATACCCCGGATATATCAGATGGTACCATTAACTGAATTACTACTGCTATTTGCTGTTCTTGCTCTATACCCTGTACCGTGCTATAGGCCTTGACTCTCTCTGACTCCCTTGACTGGAAAACAGTAATGATTGCTTTCAGAACCTTTTTATCTGATTTGACATTGAGAACAGTTTCAAATTCCCCGGCAAATGACGCTGTAACTGAGTCTTCACTTAAGGCAGATGATCTTACTGCAAACTTTGCACCTCTATTTTTCTTTCTGATTGTGTTTAGATAGCTGCATATCTCCTTCTGGACATCATTCTTAAGTTCTTCACCCTGAAAGGCAGAAGGTAAAACCACAAAACCATCTGGTACAGGATAACCACTCTGATACATTCTGGCCAACATACTACCTTTTCCACCTGCTGTACCCATATATTCATCAGATAAATCTTTAAATCTCTTGACCATCTTTGTCATCATAATCACTCCTTCCTCTTATATCTAGCATTATCTTTTTTCTATACCATTACGGATCATAGAAAGAAAACTATTTCTCTCCTCAAGAAAACGATTAAGATATTCTTCATTCAGAATCTTTTCATCTGACAGATCAGTAAAATACTTATTATCAAAGTGATCCATTGTCAGGGAAACCAGCTCAAAAGCCTGATCACGGTCAACCCCTTCTTTCAGAGACACTTTTTCAAATAACTGTCTTATCATTTTATTTCTCGCAGCAATTAAGCCACCATATTTTTCATTAATTTCAGTCTTCAGCTTATCAGGTGTATCATAAAAAACCCCCATAATAAATTTATATAAATCAGGTTTATCTTTAAAATATTTAAATTTTGTGATAGAAAGTTTTTCTCTGGCCTCAAAAAAATCATCGGAATCCAGTAAGTCATCTATCCCCATCTCAAATCTCCCTTTTTCAAAACATCTATCGAGAAGATTTAAGAATAACTCTTTCTTACTATTAAAATGATGAAATATCAATGAACGAGAAATTCCAGCTGCTTCAGCCAACATTGTTGTGGAAGTATTCTCATATCCATTGCGGGCAAATACAGTCAGGCAGTCATCTAAAATTCGTTCTTTATTATAAATTTTTTTTGGCATATTCTTGCCTCCTATTTACTGACCATCTTGTTAGTATAAAGCATAACATATGCTAACACACCTGTCAATAAAAACTAAACGTTCTTATTTTGCCTTAAGTACAGACTTTTTAAAGCATTCTGTCAAACAAAAGCAATTCTTTCAAAGAAAAAAATTAGGCAGACCTATTTTACAGGACTGCCTTACCCTACCCTATTTTATGATTTATATCTAAAGTAATATGTGAAATTAAAATAAACCAACTGGTCAAGATAATTATAATTATTAAGCAATTTTTCAAGTCATTAAATCGGTATTATTGTAGAAATAATAAGTCAATTTAATGTAATTGATATCTGCCCCGCACTGGAAACCTAAAAACCATTAACGTTACATATAACGAATACGAAAAAAAGATCCCCCTAGAGGTGGGAAATCTTCTTTCATTTCACTATGGTTATTTAATATTATTTTCAAGTTCAAGTATTATACTAAAGGTTGGATCTCACCATATACACCATGTAGATTCCATATCTTATTTTAAATAGTTTTAAACAAAATCCTATATCTCTCACAATTTGGATGTATTCAATAATTCCGGGGACAGAGTGGACATCGACCATTTCCAAATAAGCTGTTTAAAATGAGTTATGCTTTTGTCAAAACATCTCTGTTTTTAAATCCAAGGATTCCAATACCTGTTAATATAACTGTAAAAATAACTAGACCTATTAAAGCCATCATCGACAGTTCAGAGACTGGGACTGTATAATGAGCGTAAGAAAAAGGTGAAAATCTCATAAGCGACCAATCAATGGCTCCTCCTTCCCACATAAGCTCCAGTGCTGCAAACAATGCCCATGCCACCCAACTCAAAGTAGGGACAGCTTTTGGCATGAAGCCATAAATAAATGCAGTTATACCTGTCATTACCCATATGGCCGGTATTTTTGATATGCTCATATTAAAAATTCGAATAAATGTGCTAGCAAAATCCCCTGAAGTTAAGCCATATATAAATCCACTTCCAAAACCCATGACTACCATCAATGCAGCAGATGTCAGAAAGGCTATTAAAAGATGACTGCTTATCCATTGCAGCCTGCTGACAGGCTTAGATAAGATCAATTCACCACGACTTTCAAGCTCTTCTTTATGAGATCGCAGAAAAGTAGTTATAGCGTAAAGTGCAACGGCTAAAGCCACGATATAGACAATAATGGCAACAAAGGCATCCTTATTACCCACCTGATTTGTCCAATCTGTTCCTCCTAAATTACCCAACAGACTACCTAGTTCTTCATTTTCCCCTATATTTTGAGCAATAGAACCAATACCAGCACCAAAGGCGCCAACAGCAATAAACCACCCTAGAAAGGATCTTTTATACAGTCTCCAGGCAAGTGTTAATGGGCTTTTCAATCCCTTTTTAGCTTCTGCAAGTCCGAGTCTAGTCGGTATAATTCCTGCACCTATATCTCGTGATTTTGACAATTTAAATGCAGCAACGGCAGGAATGGATATAATCGCCATAAAGAAAAGTAGAAACCATCCATGATTCCCAGCCAAAGGTTGTGTAAGTCGATGCCATGTCATAGGTGTAATCCATCTTAGTACAGTGTAACCACCACTACCATTGTTAATAATCATAATTAAAAACCCCAGGCCAACAGCTGCCAAAGAAATCCCTTTTGCAGCTCCTGTACTTTCTTTAAACTGTGCTCCGAAAGCACCCAAGCAGGCAAAAAAGAATCCTCCTGCAGCTACAGTCAAACCAAAGAGAATCGAACCCCTAGCTGCTCCTCCTATGCCCATAAGCAAAAAACTCTGCAAAAGTCCTGCGGTCAAGTTAACAGCAAGAGCTACCAGCAATGCAGCAGTCAAATTAGCATAGTGTCCTGTAACATAAGCACGTATCAATTCACTTCGCCCCGATTCTTCTTCTGCACGGGTATGACGAACAACTGTAAGAACATCGGCAATTCCAAGTATAATTACATTAAGCCCCATCATACGCCAAACAACCACTCCAGCAAGGTCATTAGACATAACAGGACCCTGCATGGCAGAAATAACTGGATCTGATATAAACTCCGCTATTGCAGTTTCCAAATCCATAGCTCCAAAAGTTGCGGCAGTTGCTACAGCCAATAGAAAAGGCGCTAAAACCCAAAGTAAAAACCGTAAACGATCCCTTTTTAAAAAAAGGCGAAACAATGTACCTGTTCCTATGAAGTCATCTTTCCTCACTTTATACACCTCCATTTCCATTTATATCATCACCATAATGACGCATAAACAACTCCTCTAAACTGGGTGGTTCTGCAGTCAAAAATCTTATTCCAAGTGATGCCAGTTCTCCCATAACTTTTTCCATAGCATCAGAATCAACTGAAAAAAGCCATTTTTCCCCCTCCTGAGTAATATCGTGGACTCCTGAAAGTTCATCCAAGTTTTTAAATGGAAGAGTAGTCTCTACAGTAACAGTCGTACGAGTTAGATGACGTAAATCTTCCAGGGTTCCTGACTCCACAATTTGTCCCTGCCTAATAATACTCACTCGATCACAAAGAGCCTCTACCTCTGCAAGGATGTGACTTGAAAGAAAAACAGTTTTGCCCTGCTTTTTTACTTCCTTTACACACTCTTGAAAAACAGATTCCATCAATGGGTCAAGCCCAGAAGTCGGTTCATCTAAGAGCAGTAAATCCGCGTCAGTCGCAAATGCTGCTACCAGAGCAACTTTTTGTCGATTTCCTTTAGAGTAAGTCCTACTCTTCTTTGTAGGATCAAGTTGAAAGCGTTCCAAAAGATCCTTTCTACGGTTCTGATCAATTCCCCCATGTAATCGCCCTAGTAGATCAATTACTTCTCCACCAGAAAGATCTGGCCAAAGGGTAACATCTCCGGGAACATAGACCAAACGGCGATGCAACGCTACCGCATCCTCCCAGGAATCTCCCCCCAACATGGATACTTCACCGGAGTCCTTACGTAAAATTCCAAGAAGAATACGAATAGTAGTAGATTTACCAGCTCCATTTGGACCTATGAATCCATGTACCTCACCCTGCTCTACCTCTAAATTGATTTCACGTAAGGCATGAGTTTTACCAAATGACTTGTTAAGGTTCTCAATACGAATTATGTTCATACCCAGTCCTCCTTTTTATGTTTTAGAGTAAAAGTACTCTATATTCTCTATTTTATTATATATAAGTAGATCAGTCAAGTCATTTTGGATAATTTAGAGTATTAGTAGTTGACTTAATATAAAACTTTTAGTATTCTATTACTAGAGGTGATTACAAATGGATGGGTATGAACGCCGAACAAAGAAGAAAAAAAACAAAATACGATATTCCGCTTTAGAACTCTTTTCTTTACATGGAGTAGATAAAACTAGTATAGCTAAAATTGCTGAAAAAGCCGGTGTAGCTCCAGCTACTATCTATAATTATTTTGGAAACAAAGAAGATTTAGTGAAAGATACGATCATTTATTTTATAAATAAAAAATGGGATTCACTTAAATACATGTTGGAGAGTGATCTTCCTTTTCCTAAGCTGATTGAAGAAATTATTTTTACAAGAGAGGAAATAACGGGGCAGATTAACCTGGATTTATTAAACGATCTAATTAATACAAATGTCGATCCTGAAATAAAGAACTTTATTGATGACTTTTATAATAATAAATTTCCCAATGCAATTCTTCAATTCATAGATAAGGGCCGGAGGGAAGGCTATATTCATAAAGAACTCTCTAACGATGCAGTTATGCTTTATCTTCAAATGTACCGCGATATAGCTCACCACCCGGACCAGTTGAACAATAAAAATAAAGACCTGCTAAAAGAATTATATTCTATGATGTTATATGGACTGGCAGGACAACCAATAGATAATCCTAGGTAGCTTGTATATGCATGAGTGTGATGAATACGAAAAGGATTTACTTTTCATGTAAGACATAAAAAAAGACTATCAATTAGTCTAGAAGAAAGACTACCTCTTTGAATACCTATTTCTTTTCTGAAAGATTTACTGGTAATCATAGAAGATGAGAAATTAATACAGCCAGTTAATCCGTAAGGGAAGCTGGCTGAATATGAGTGGCTTAATGGAGGATTTATAGTAGTTATAGTAAATAGAAAACTATTTATATTTAATTGTCATAAAACATTACTCCCCATATTGTTGCACTACAAAATAATCTTGTTTAATTATTCTGGTTCTTCTCAATATTAGATAGTGCCCGATTATTTTGCTATGTCGTCCTCGATGGCCTAGTACTACTACCTTAAAGTCAAAATATGATACTATGGAGTAGCCCGACCTTGCGTATATAATGAAGGGACAGTGAAACAAGATTTTCTTACCCAGCTTCTTGCAATCATTCTGTGACTGGAGACTTTTTCATACCTGATTTATGGTATCAAGTAAATCAACGTTATAAGCATTTAATATAGAAAATCTCTTTATTTTCATTCAGTTATAGCAGTAAAATCTTTGTTTAACTCATGCTATGTTGGCTTTAGTATAAGCATATTCGATTAGGCCTCAAATCTAGGAATATTATCAATAGTTATGGAGATGAGACATTTTTGATACTCCTAATTTAATTTCAAATTGAGGGTTTCCGGCAGCATAAGGAGCAATATCATAGCTTTGAAAATATATAAACAAACTATTATCTTTTACATAATAAGAAAAGTTGTTTTTATTTCTAATAGTTTCTATAGCATCTGGAAAATAATTATTCGGGTTTTCTCCTATTTCAGTTACAATTATCTCCTTAACCTGATCTATATTCAGATTAGTTCGGGTTAAAAATTCTTTAAGGGAAATATCCTTACCTGTATCAGTATCAAGATTATAACTCACAACACTTGTTAAACCATGAGCCCCACCTGTGTATTGATAATATTTGAAAACTAAACTTAAGATATCCCCTTTGCTTTTAAGATCATTTGTGACCATTGCCTGATATTGACGAAACCGAAAATCTTCCTGTTTAGATGTCTTGAAGAACTTTTCTGCCTGACTTTCAATATCATCTGTGAAATTCAATATGCTATCTCTAATTTTTTGATTAAAATTATCCTGAGAAATTTTATTTTCAAGTCCTTTTATTACTGGAATACATGCATCTATTTTAACAGCATCTGTCTCTAAATTATATGATAGTTGATATATTCTTATATTACTTATATCTTTATTTAAATCTGAACCTAAAGCTATAAAAGAAAAAATCAAGATAAATATGATAATTAAACTTATAATTTTGCGATTCAATTGAACCATCCCTTTCTCTCCTGTAGGATATCCTTAGTTCTATACAATTTAGCATCTAATATTCTATACTAGATAATATTCGGGATAATAATATACTTCCCTCTTTTTTGCAGTAATTTTTACTAAAGTATCTTATATTTTTCCTGCTTATTCCTCTCCCGTTCTTCCTCTATATCTTCCAGGCTTAATTGTTCACTGGCCGGTTTAATGATAGCAATCACCCTAGCATCTGGTCTAATATTTTTCAAGATAGTTAGATCATGATCACTGATTTCTATATCCTCCAGGCTAACCTTGACCTGCTGACTGCTCCCCT
>JADQBV010000094.1 GCA_016278415.1 Halanaerobiales bacterium | reverse complement strand
GGTAAAAATGATAATGTAGGACCAAGACACATTGTTGCAGCTATTGCAGGAGAAACTGGTATTGCTGGAAGACTCATTGGAGCAATTGATGTCTATGACGCCTTTACATTTGTAGAAGTACCTCATGATAATGCACAAGAAGTACTTAAGATAATGCAGAATAATTATATTAAAGGTACTAAAGTTAATGTAGAGCCAGCTAATCCTAAATAATCATCAATAAATATTCTTTCGTAAATAAAGAAGACTAACCTAAATAAAACCCCGATCACTTATTTATTAAGTAATCGGGGTTTAATTAGTGTGACTAGTAAATATAAATGATCTATATACTGTTTGTTAATAATAGCATAGCAATTCCTTTAGCTAAATGAGTCAGTATTTGTCACTTCCAACCAATGCTGTCCGGCAATTTCAATGCCTACTGCACCAAGTGGTGCAGTAATTACAATAGACAATACTGCTATAGCCAAGATCAGTTCACCAGATTCTACCCCCATTGTTAATGGGACAGCTCCAATAGCAGCTTGTACCGTAGCTTTAGGTGTATAAGCTATTACAGTAAATATTCTTTCTTTCCAGTTTAGATTTGTTCCGATAACAGAAAAAATTACCCCTAACCCCCTGGCAGATAAGCCAATGAAAATAATTAACAATCCTATTAGACCTGAATCCATAGCTAGATATATATTAACTTCAGCACCTATAAGAACAAATAACATTATTTCTGCAAATACCCAAATCTTATTAAATTTAGCGGCTAATCTTGTCCCTAAAACATTATATTTTTCCTGTAAGACAAATCCCATAGTCATAACGCCCAGTAAGGCTGCAATAGGAATAATATCTGTCAGTATGTCTTCGATTCCAGTTAATATAATAGCAGCACTCAGCATTAAAAGGGTTTTCTTGGTGTCTCTCATATGGAGTTTTTTAAAAAGGTAAATAAGAATCATTGCTGTTATACTGCCCAAGAAAATACCAATAATAATAGAAATAGGGATATTTAAAATTCTAAGGCCAAGGTTAATGTTTGTGCCTCCATAAAGTCCAAGAAACATAGAGAATATAGTGATGGCTATTACATCATCAATAGACGCTCCAGTTAGTATAAGTGTGGGGATACCTTTATTAGTACCCCTTTTATTTTTAATTAAATTTAACATTTGCGGTACAATAACAGCAGGAGAGACAGCGGCAATTATAAAGGCTAACATACCGGCTTCTATGTAAGATAACTTGAAAAAATAAGAAGATATAAATAAAACTGTAAACCCTTCTAGTAACCCTGGTATAAAACTTAATTTTATAGCAGGAACACCGACTTTTTTTAAGGTTTCTTTCTTTATTCCGAGACCTGCTCTCAGTAAGATGACAATTAAAGCAATTTTCCTTAAATCAGGAGAGATTGTAATAAGCTTAGGATTAATTATATTAAGGCCATATGGGCCAATAATAACCCCCAGTATTAACATTCCTAATAAACCCGGTAGATTTATCTTGTTAAATGCCTTATTAAATATTAATCCAAAAATAATAATAATTGCTAAACTCATTGCCATGAAATATCAATCCCTCACATATCAAGTTTATTACTTTAGAAGTATATGTTTTAACAATATAAATATTTGTATATAAAGTTATATTAATATTATTTGATTATTGATTACTTAATTTTAGATTATAACTAAATAAATTATTGTTGTCAACAATTAGCTATAGCCAAATATGATATAAAATCATATATGATTGATGTATATTTTTATATTACAAAATATTCTACAAACAAATTTCTTCTTGAACTTATGTTAACTCTATGTTATAATTATTCAGAAATAACTTGTTATATAATAAAAACCTCACATCAAACGGGGAATCTTTGTTATATTTTTTAGAATAATTATATCTGGGGTGGTTTAGAAATGGAAAATGCAGTGATAATGGATACTTTATGGGTTTTGATTGCTGGAATGCTTGTTTTTTTTATGAATCTTGGCTTTGCTATGGTTGAGTCAGGTTTTGCAAGAGCAAAAAATTGTGTCAATATTTTATCGAAAAATTTTATTGTTTTTGCAGTATCGTCTTTAGGATTCTTATTATTGGGTTGGGGAATTATGTTTGGCGATGGTAGTGCTTTTATGGGTTTAGAGGGTTTATTCTTTTTAAGTGGTGCTGATAACTCTCCTGCTGTTGGCGAAGCATATAAGGGTGTCTATTCGTCTATTTCTTGGACGGGTGTACCTTTATTGGCCAAGTTTTTCTTTCAATTGGTTTTTTGTGGTACAGCTGCTACTATTGTATCTGGTGCAGTTGCCGAAAGAATTAAATATCATGTTTTTGCAATATTTGTCTTTTTTATGGCCATTTTTGTTTATCCAATTATAGGTCATATGGTCTGGGGTGGTGGTTGGTTGTCAAGTCTTGGTATGCTTGATTTTGCTGGTTCCACAGTTGTCCATTCGGTAGGAGGATGGGCTGCTCTAGCTGGCGTACTTATATTAGGACCAAGGTTTGGTAAATATACTGATGATGGTAAGATTAATCCAATTCCTGGTCATAATTTACCAATTGCAAATATTGGAGTATTTGTGCTGTGGTTAGGTTGGTTTGGGTTTAATCCTGGTTCAACTATGGCAGCTGATCCAACGGCAATATCACATATTGTTATGACAACTAATACCGCTGCAGTTGCGGCTATTCTTAGTTCTACGGTTATTTCATGGATATTAATTGGAAAACCTGATTTTGGTATGACACTAAATGGGTGTTTAGCAGGTCTGGTAGCAGTTACAGCATCTTGTGCATATATAAGTATTGGCAGTTCTTTAATAATTGGTTTCATTGCCGGTATATTGGTGGTGGTCTCTGTAATATTCTTTGATCGTATGAAAATAGATGATCCAGTAGGAGCACTATCAGTCCATCTTGTAAATGGTGTATTTGGAACATTAGCTGTTGGATTGTTTGCTCAGAATAATGTAGGCGGTATTTCCTCTCCTAATGGACTATTCTATGGTGGTGGATTATCATTATTATTCTCACAATTAATTGGGATGCTTACAACAGCGTTTTATGTATTCTTTATTTCTTTAATATTCTGGTATATTCTAAAATCTACTATTGGAATTCGAGTAAGCCTTCATGAAGAAATTCAAGGTCTTGATATTGGTGAACATGGTAATACTGCATATCCTGAGTTCCTTTCCAGAAATCCAATTTATTCTGCTGTAGGAGTGAATACTGGAAAAGATGATCCATCAACAGTAATAAGGCCTATGGAAAAGGAGAATGTATAATGAAATATATAATTGCTATTATTAGACCAGAAAAATTAGAAAAGGTTAGGGAAGCATTAAAACAGGTCGGATGCTCTGGCTTAATGGTCTCTGAAATTGAAGGACATGGAAAGCAAAAGGGTATTGTCCAACAGTGGCGAGGTGAAAAATATCAGTTAGAGATGATTCCAAAAGTGAAATTAGAGATTATGGTTAAAGATGAGGATTTAGATACAATAAATAAAACAATAATAGATAATTCTAGAACAGGAGAAATTGGAGATGGGAAAATATTTGTTATGGATTTAGCAAATGCGGTTAGAATAAGAACTGGTGAAGAAGGGGAAATTGCCTTATAATATATATGAATATTAACGTTTGTTAATAGTATCTGTTTCTTGCATTATTATTTTCATAAATGATATAAAGATTAATAAGGTATAGTATATTGTTTATTGTATTGTTTATTGTATTGTTTATTGTATTGTTTATTGTATTGTTTATTGTATAATATATTTGGCTTGATATATTAGTGCAATGATGTTATAATATTAATATGAATTAAGAATAATTATCATTACTAATATAGGAGGTTAAGAAATTATGAAGTATAATGTAGGTGAAAAAATAGACAATTTTACTTTACCTGATCAAGATGAAAATGAAGTAAGTCTTAAAGATTTTAAAGGGAAAAAGGTGTTATTGTCATTCCATCCCCTTGCTTGGACAGGAGTGTGTACAAAACAGATGGAGGCACTAGATAATAATTATAGTACCTTTGACGAGAACAATACTGTACCACTTGGATTAAGCGTTGATCCAGTTCCTAGCAAAAAGGCCTGGGCTGAAGATATGGGATTAAGTAATTTAAAGATATTAGCAGATTTTTGGCCTCATGGAGATCTGGCTAAAGACCTTGGTATATTCATAGAAGAAAGTGGTATTTCAGCTAGAGTAAATATCTTACTTGACGAAGAAGGTAAGGTAAAGTGGTTTAAAGTATATGATATACCACAACTGCCAGATATAGATGAGGTATTAGAAGAGGTTAAGACGAAATAGAAGTTTAAAGATTTAATATAACTACATAGGTATTCTATGGGAGATAGTTTAGATTTTCTAAACTATCTTTTTCTTATGTGCAAGGAAATAATACTGATTTGCAAGGAAATAATACTGTTCATTAATTGTGAGGTAAATATACTAAATTAATTGTTCTATTTTTAACAACCTTACTTGACTAATTCAGTAATTTCTATTATAGTTTATTACGTATTCTAATTTTTTATGTTAGTAGGTATTACAATTATATTAGGAAAACTGGGAGGAAATGATATTGTATATATTCAAAACAATGGGAACCTGCGCTAAAGAAATTAAGATAAAAATTAATGATAATAAAATAATTGAAAAAGTAGAATTTGTTGGTGGTTGTGGTGGTAATCTATCGGGTATATCTAATTTAATAGAAGGGGAAAAGGTAGATAAAATTATTGATAAGCTCTCTGGAATTGTATGTCGTAATGGCACTTCTTGCCCTGACCAATTAAGTAAAGCCTTAAATAATATAGAGTTCTAGTTACAATAGTTTGCTGTATTTACTCCTACTTGGAGAAGCGATAAAGGATGACCTTAAGTTTCGGGCTCTAGATTATTGATATATAATAATTCAATTATTAGCATTATAAATACTAATAATCGGTAAAAAAACATCGGGAAAATTATTATTTAAGCATTAATAGTTGACTACTCAACTAAATGTGATATAATTTACTTAAGTAGTCAACTGATATACAATTTAATATAAGTTAAATATAAATTGTATAACAAAATTATCATTTAATAATGAGGAAATCAAAAGTAAATTAAAGAGGTGTAATCATTGGGCAATGAGGATAGATCTTTGAACGAAAATAATAAATCTTTGGACGAACAGCTTAATGACAAAGGTTTAGAACTTGTTGGTAAATATATTTCTATTATATATAGATCTATGAATTGTATTTTAGATAAGCAACTTGCAGTTTATGATATTGATCGAGGACAGTTTCCTTTCTTAATACCCTTATATAGACATGAAGGTATTTCACAAAAGGAATTATGTGAGTTTTATAATATGGATAAAGCTGCAGCTGTTAGAGCACTAAATAAACTGGAGATAAAAGATTATGTAATGCGTAAAAAGGACCCTGAGGATAAAAGACAGCATCAACTATTCTTAACTAATAAAGCCAAAGAATTTAAACCTCAGCTATTTAAAATTATTAAGTACACAGAGAATAGAATGTTGGAAAATATAAATGAAGAAGAGATTGGACAATTAAAAAATATACTAAAGAAAATAAGTTCTAATCTTGGAGTAGAAAAAGGTGGAAAATATAATGAGTAAGAAAATACTTATAACAGGTGCAACAGGAAATGTAGGTGCAGAGCTAGTTGATTTTCTTATCAAAAAAAAGAAAGACATTGTTATAGGAGTTAGAAATATAGAGAAGGCAAAAAACGAATTTGATTTTTATAACGATTTAATTGATTTTGTTACTCTTGATTTTACTATTGTCGAGACATACCAGTCTGCATTAAAAGATATTAAGAAAGTATTCTTGATACGCCCACCTAAAATCTCTGATGTAGAAGAAGATATATTTCCCTTTATAAATAAGGCTAAAGAACAAGGTGTAGAACATATTGTGTTTCTTTCTCTTCTCGGTGTAGAGAATAATCCTTTTGTACCACATTATAAAATAGAACAATACCTAAAAAATATAGGTATAGCATTTACATTTTTACGTGCCAGTTTTTTTATGCAAAATTTAAATACAACACATTGCCAGGATATAAAAGAAAATAATGAAATATTCTTACCAGCAGGAAAGGGAAAAACTAGCTTTATTGATGTTCGAGATATAGCAGAAGTAGGGGCAATAGCATTAACTGAAGATGGTCATAGAAATAAAGGATATTCTCTTACAGGTAAAGATGCAATTGATTACTATCAAGTAGCAAAGATTTTTAGTCGTGTTCTTAATAAAGAGATTAAATATACTAGTCCATCCATCTTTCGCTTTTTCTACAGAATGCATAAGAGAGGTATGAAGACTGGATATATTTTAATTATGATAGCTCTTTACACAACAGCACGTCTGGGACTTGCGAAAAAAACTACAAATAAGTTAGAAGAATTACTGGGTAGGCAGCCGATATCTGTAGAAAAGTATGTTAGTGATTATAAGGAATGCTGGTTATAAGTATAAAGTAGATGAATAAAGCGATATCTTGTGAGGGATTTTATTATAAGGAGATCATAGGAGGAATTTATGTTGAAAGATCAAAAAGATAAATTTGAATATATAACAAAAGGTCCAATATTCAGTTCGTTAGTAAAATTATCTTTACCTATAATGGTTAGTCAATTGATGCAAACACTGTATAATTTAGCAGATACACTCTGGGTAGGTAGGGTAGGAGCTGATGCAGTAGCAGCAATATCAATCAGTTTTCCTATTCTTTTTCTAATGATTGCAATTGCTGCTGGACTAACTATTGCAGGGACAGCTATTATTGCTCAATATAAGGGTGCTGGTAATATGGAGGATATTAATAGGGTTTTGGGTCAATTAGTAACATATATTGGGACTATTGCATTTATAATTATGATTATAGGTCTTTTATTTTCTAAGCAAATGATTACACTAATGGGGGCGGAAGCAGCGATAGTAAATGATGCTGCAGGATATTTAAAGATTATTTTTGCTGGAATGCCTTTTATGTTTGGTTTTTTTATTTTTTCTTCAATATTGAGAGGAATAGGTGATACAGTAACACCAGCTATAATGATGTTTGTTTCAGTAATTTTAAATATTATCCTCGATCCACTACTTATTTTTGGTATAGGACCATTCCCTGAATTAGGTGTACAGGGGGCAGCAGTTGCTACTGTCTTTTCAAGGGCTTTAGTAACTATTTATGCAGTATATTTGATTATCAGGGGTATTAGAGGCCTTAAATTATCCTTAAGTAATATGGTTCCTGATTTTGAAATAATTGAAATGATTACTAGAATTGGTATCCCTTCATCTATTGAACAGTCTATGCTAGCTCTGGGCCAGTTATTTATGACTGGTCTGGTAACAGGTTTTGGTACAATGACTCTTGCTGCATATGGTATTGTTAATCGTATAGTCAGCCTTCCAATTATTTTAGCATTTGGTGTATCAGCAGCAGCCACAACAATGGTTGGACAAAATATTGGTGCTGGTGAAAAAGAACGTGCAGAGAAAACAGCAGTAATCAGTATAACTAGCATATTTCTTAGCCTTACTGTCTTTGGTGCAATAATATTAATAAGACCAGAATTTGTAATTAGTATATTTAATAATGCACCGGAGGTATTAGAACATGGTAGTAATTATCTTGCTATTGTTACTTTGACATTCGGTTTTATTGGGGCTATGAATGTAGTAAACGGAGTATTTAAGGGGGCTGGCAGGACAGTGCCTCCAATGATTATATCTACGGCTTCACAATGGGTCTTTAGGGTTTTTCTAGGTTATTTATTTGCTCACATTTTTAATTGGCAACAATTTGGTTTATGGTGGGCAATTGCTATTGCTAATATCGCCGGTGCAGTAATAGGGGTTATCTGGTTAAAAGCATCAAACTGGAGCACTAAAATAATAGAAGATGATAAATCAAAAATTATTAAAGAGGCATTAAAGGATTAATCTATAATTTGCTTAGCTAACTTCATACATAAAATATGTCGATGTAAAATATCGGCATTTTTTTATAGATTATTTCCATAACCTTAGTAATATATCTAGATATTTCGATGTTTACTGAATAAAAATAAAGAAGTCTTCTAATTTTTAAAACCTTAAGTTTGATTTATTGATGTCATAAATCAGCTATGAAAGAGTCGAATGCATTTACTACATTCAAATAGAGCGAAAATTATTAATTAATGTTAAATTGGCATAACTTATGATATAATTAAAATTGTAAATAATGGAAGTATATTAAAATATCTATATTATATCTCAACTCCGTTATAAAGATTCTAACTTTTATAAAACTAGGTTCTTAACGGAAGTAATTAGCAATGGGATAAAAATGTAAGATAAGCAGTTGGGGTAGTACTATTAGTATCTAGAAGGGAGTATATTTATGAAAAGGAAATTTAAAAGAATTTTAGTAGCAAATCGCGGGGAAATAGCTATCAGGATATCTAGAGCATGTCAGGAACTAGGTATTAGGACAGTAGCTATCTATTCAGAAGAAGATAGGACTGCGTTGTTTAAAACGAAGGCTGATGAATCATATCAGATTGGTAAAAATAAAGGTCCTGTGGAGGCTTATCTTGATATTGAGGAGATTATAAGTATTGCCCTTAAAAAAGGTGTAGATGCTATCCATCCAGGTTATGGTTTTCTTTCAGAGAATGCGGAGTTTGTTAAAAAGTGTGAAGAAGTAGGGATTCAGTTTATCGGTCCAACAGCTGATGTTATTGAAAAGATGGGAGATAAAATAAATTCAAAAGTTATTGCTAATAGTGTAGGCGTTCCTACTATACCAGGGAGTGAAAGTGCATTTAAAAGCGAGAAAAAAGCCCTAGAATTTGTACAGGAAATTGGCTGCCCTGTTATGTTAAAAGCTGCAGCAGGCGGTGGCGGTAGAGGTATGAGGATTGTAAGGGAAGAAAAAAAATTGATTGAAGAGTTTCGCAGTGCAAAAGCTGAAGCAAAAAAAGCCTTTGGTATCGATGATATTTTTATAGAAAAGTATTTGGAAAGCCCTAAACACATAGAAGTACAGGTATTAGGTGATGGTCAGGGAAATGTCTATCATTTATATGAAAGAGATTGCTCTATTCAAAGACGCCATCAGAAATTAATAGAATTTACACCTGCAATTGCCCTTACAGAAGAAAAGAGGAATCAAATAGCAGAAGATGCATTAAAGATAGCCAGGGCAGTTAATTATAGGAGTGCTGGAACTGTAGAGTTTTTGGTAGATAGATATGGTAACCACTTCTTTATTGAGATGAATCCTCGTATTCAGGTAGAACATACTGTAACAGAGATGGTGACAGGTATAGATATTGTTCAAAGTCAAATCTTAGTTGCTCAGGGTTATTCACTAGATTCATCCGAGATTGATATTAAGTCTCAGGATGACATTAAATTAAGGGGTTATTCCATACAATGTAGAGTGACAACTGAAGATCCTTCTAATAATTTCATCCCTGATACTGGTGTCCTGGAACAATATAGGACTAGTTCTGGATTTGGTATTAGATTAGATGGAGGCAATGGTTATACTGGCTCAACTATATCACCTTATTTTGACAGTCTTTTAGTTAAGATTATTTCCTGGTCCAGAACCTTTGATGACGCTATACAGAAAGTTATACGTTCAGTTGAAGAAACGAAAATAAAGGGGGTTAAAACAAATATAGACTTTCTTATAAACGTTTTAAATGATGAGTCATTTAGAAGGGGTGAATGTGATACTGGTTTTATAGAAAGAAACCCTGATTTGGTAGAGATTGCCCCTAAAGCTGATAAGGAATTTAAAATTATGAAGTACCTGGGTGAAAAGATTGTTAACGAAACTAAAGGGCAGAAAAATGACTTTGATGTTCCTCGTATTCCTAAAGTCGATAAATCTATAGGTCTTTCAGGTACAAAGCAAATCCTTGAGGAAAAGGGTGCGGATGGTGTAGTTGAATGGATAAAAGAAAATAAGAGCCTACTTTTAACAGATACTACATTCAGAGACGCACATCAGTCATTAATGGCTACAAGGGTTAGGACAGTAGATATGGTGAAAATAGCAAACAGCACATCTGTTTTAGCTAGGAACTTGTTTTCTCTAGAGATGTGGGGAGGGGCTACCTTTGATGTCGCTTACAGATTCTTAAAAGAATCACCCTGGGATAGGTTAATAAAATTGAGACAAGAAATCCCTAATATAATGTTCCAGATGCTTCTAAGGGGAGCTAATGGTGTTGGATATAAGAATTATCCTGATAATGTAATTAGAGAATTTATAAAGGAATCTGCAGCTACTGGTATAGACGTTTATAGAATTTTTGACTCTTTAAACTGGTTAGAGGGAATGAAAATTGCTATAGAAGAGGTTTTAAAAAGCGGTAAAATAGCTGAGGCTTGTATTTGTTATACTGGCGATATATTGGATGAAAATCGTAAAAAATATGATTTAAATTATTATATAACTAAGGCAAAGGAATTGGAAGCAACTGGCACTCATATATTAGGTATTAAAGATATGGCTGGATTATTAAAACCATATGCTGCCTTTAAACTCATTAAGGAATTAAAAAATGAGATATCTATTCCAATTCACCTACATACACATGATACTAGTGGTAATGGTGTTGCCACCTTATTAATGGCTGCAGAGGCTGGTGTTGATATAGTAGATACTGCTTTTGATACAGTTTCAGGATTGACAAGTCAACCATCCTTAAATTCTGTAGTTGCTGCGTTAGCTAATACTGAACGGGAAACAGGTTTTGAGCTTGATAATTTACAACAAATATCAGATTATTGGGCAACTGTAAGACCTGTATATGAACAGTTTGAGTCAGATTTAAAATCGGGTACAGCTGAAATATATAAATATGAAATACCAGGTGGTCAGTATTCAAATTTGAGACCACAGGTAGAGAGTCTGGGACTTGGTCATAGATTTAAAGAAATCAAGACTATGTACAAAAGGGTTAATGAAATGTTAGGGGATATTATCAAGGTCACTCCATCATCTAAAGTGGTTGGAGATATGGCTATCTTCATGGTACAAAATAACCTAACACCTGAGAATATCTATGATGAAGCAAAGGATAAGACTTTTCCTGATTCTGTTATTTCATATTTTAAAGGTATGATAGGTCAGCCTTTTGGTGGTTTTCCCAAGGAATTACAGAGACTAGTATTAAAGGGAGAGGAAGAAATTACTGTTAGACCTGGAGAACTTCTTGAAGATGAAGATTTGGATAAGATAGAAGAGTATTTAAAAACTAATTTTCAGATTGAAGCAGATAAGAAAGATATTTTGAGTTATGCTTTATATCCAAAGGTATTCGAAGATTATTTAAATTACCGTGAGCAATATGGTGATCTGAGTAAAATGGGTAGTGATATATACTTCCATGGCTTATATGAGGGTGAGATATGCGAAATAGAAGTAGATGAAGGTAAAATACATGTCTTTAAGCTTTTGGAAATAGGTAAGATTGATGTTCAGGGAGATAGAAAAGTTGTCTTTGAATTAAATGGGTTTAGAAGGGCAGTAATGATCCATGATAAGGGTAGTACTATCAAAGATGATGGCAAAGTTAGCTTGCTAGCAGACCCTGATAATAGTCTGGAGATTGGATCTAGTATTCCTGGTAATGTTGTAAAGATTCTAGTAGAAGAAGGAGAAGAGGTTGAGGAAGGCCAGAGCCTGATAATAGTTGAAGCTATGAAAATGGAAACAAATATCACCTCTCCTGTACCAGGAAATGTAGAATCAATAAATGTAATAGAGGGTCAACAGGTTAAATCAGGTGAACTACTGCTTAAATTAGAGTAATAATAGTAGAATATATAAAATAAACTCACTTTGTGTTCCGACGGCCTCGATGGCCTAGTGCTTACCAGCGGTTATAGTAAAATAGAATTATAAATTAAAAATGCCACCTAGTAATGATTTTAAAACAGAATCATTATTAGGGGCATTTTCTCTATTTTTCTCTACTTTGCTCTTAATGATAAGGTTTTTTAACCAAATCTTTTTTTCAGAAAGGCAATCTTTTCTTCACCATGTTGGTTAAAACCACCGTGACCATATTCAGGATATACCCTGATTTCTTTTTCTGTTTTAAGGTGATTAAAGGCAGCAAATGCAGTAGAAGGTGGGCATACTGTATCTTCTAATCCAACACTTATCAATACATCCCCTTTGATCATAGAGGCTAAATTCATATTATCAAAATAACTTAGTGTTCTATAAACTTGATCTTCAGTTTTATGTAAACTGTCATGTACCTTAAAATAGTGATATATTTCATCATAAGGGCTTCCATCATATAATTCTATTGCCCTTCTGAAATGACAAAGATAAGGTATATCAGCAAGAACTACTTTAACATCACTTGATAATGCACCTACGGCAAGAGATAGTCCACCACCTTGACTACCACCCTCAATAGCTATCTTATCACTATTAATTTCCTCTCTATTTTTTATGAACTCTACAGCACGTACACAATCCATATATGCAAATCTATAAAAATAGTTTTCTGGATTGAGAATACCGTTGGTCATCCATCCAGAGGCTCCGCCATTTTCATAATGATTGTGATCAGGACTTTTTACATTTTGCCCCCTGACATCAAGCATTAGTACAGCATAACCCATTAATGTGTAATGCAGGACGTTGCTAATTACAATATTATTATAATTATAGCCATGATACATGACTACTGCAGGAACTTTATTATCTTTACTGGCATTTTGGGGAAGTACATATCTTCCGTAAATTCGTGAGTTTTTAAATCCATCAAAATAAAGGTCAAATACCTTCGCTTCTTCAATAGGGTAGTCAACTGGAATAAGTTCTGCATTAAGTGCTTGTTCCTTTGATTCAGCGATAGTTTTACTCCAGAATGTTTCAAAATCTTTTTCTTTACTTAACTCTGGTTTATATTCTTTTAATTTCTCTAAAGGCATATCAAATAAATTCAATTTCTATCACTCCTCTGTTGTTTTATTATTTATATTTCTTAATGCCTTTATATTATATCTTTTTAGTACTTTTTTCAATAAATTTACTAATTTAAATGATAATATATATAAAGAAAACTATAATTTGTTTCAAGCTAGAATAATAAAAAGGCTAATAGAGATACTAAAGACTTGAATTGTTTAAAAATGAAACTTAAGGGGGTTATTATGGGATTTTGGCAATCACAGGAATCATTAGTTTACTATGAATGGATAGGAAGGGCATTTGTTATGTTTTTCTGGCTATTAACAATGACAAAGATTATGGGTCAACGACAAATTGGAAGACTTTCTTTACTTGATTTTATAATAGGTATAACAATAGGTAGTGTTGCAGCAGGTTCAATGAATAATTCAAGAAGTAGTTTAATAAGTGTTTTATTAACAATAGGTACACTTACTGGAATTGATGTTATTTTAAATTACATATCCTTGAAAAATGCCAAAATTCGTCGTGTCTTTCAGGGAGAACCATTGATTTTAATAAAAAATGGCGAATTGCATGAAGATACAATGAGGAAAGCTAAAATAAATTTAGATGATTTATTAATGGAATTACGTCTTAAAAAATTAGCAAATTTATCTGATACAGAATTTGCTATATTAGAAGCAAACGGCAAAATAAGCGTAATGCCTAAATCCCAGGCTCGTGCTGTTAGGCCCAGTGATTTAAATATAGATACCCAGTATGAAGGTTATCCTGTTATGTTAATTGAGGATGGTAATATATTGGAAGATAATTTAGCTGAAAACAATTTAGATAAAGCCTGGCTTAATGATGAGCTAAAAAATCAGGGTATTGATAATGAGAACATTGTTCAAGCAGCTATGTTAGATACACAGGGGAGATTATTCATTAGTAAGAAATAGTACATGCTCAGCTAAAAAAAAGCCTGGATTTTTATTTCTCTCCCAAATATCCGGGAAATTGTCCAGGCAGACATTAGTTTCACCTGCATATTCCCCTAATTCTATTGTTATTGAATGCTTTTTGTATTTATAAGTAAAGTATTCTTGCAGATCAAGGGCACCTTTTTGATTTGATGGTGGATATAAATTATATCTAGAGCATTCTTTATATAGGTTGGCAATTTCTTTACAAACATTAAAACTCACTTTCTTGCTTGCAGATGATGTATAAAGCACTAGAACAATATAAGGGGATTGCTGTAGATGGAGGATGGTCTAAAATTCCAGAAGGACCTGATTTAAAATTTAATGATTACGATGACAGAGTAGTTTAGTGCGAATAGTCAGAATTTAACATTAAATGTTTTCTGTTAGTTGACATGATATCTGATGTTAGTTATAATATATTCAAACTCGTATAAATACTTAACATATATTTTGAGAGTGCCTCATTTTATTCGGATGGGGTAGAGGTGCAGTAACAATTAGTAACTATAGGGTTAGTGGACCTTTTTGTCTATAGTGAAAGGTGTTTTTGCCGAAGTTTTGTTTTAGGGTTCATAAGACAGAACTGGTTCTGTATATAATATGTGCAGAACTGTCATTATGAAAAAGAATCTTTTTCATAATGGAGTACTATCTTTATAAGATTAAGAGGAGGTGGTTTCTACTGGTGATATATTAATCCAGCAGAAAATGCTGGATTTGTTTTTATGTTAAAATATCAAATTCAGATGAATATGTTAATTTTGATTAGATATTATTTAACAAATTAACGAAAGACAAGGGAGGAAAAAAGATGGACAATTATGGATTATTATCATTAATTCCGCCTATTCTGGCTATTATTTTAGCATGGCGGACGAAAGAAGTTATCTTATCACTTTTCATAGGGGTATTTGCTGGTGCGGTTATTATGGCAGATTATAACCCAATTGTTGGATTTATACATACTGTGGACAACTATATGTTGGGGTCATTGGCTGACTCCTGGAATGCAGGAATTATTATTTTCTTATTAGCCATGGGGGCTATGATAGGTGTTATTAACCAGGCTGGTGGGGTTCACGCGATAGGTGAATATGTTGCTAATAAAGCACAGTCAGTCAAAAAAACACAATTTGCTGCCTGGTTAATGGGTGTTCTTATATTCTTTGACGATTATGCTAATACATTAATAGTAGGAAATACCATGCGCCCTATAACTGACAGAATGAAAATATCAAGAGAGAAATTATCATTTATAGTAGATCTTACGGCTGCATCTGTTTCAAGTATTGTTCCAATTTCAACCTGGATTGCCTTTGAAGTAGGTGTTATCAAAAGTGGCTTTGATGCAGTAGGTGTTGAGCAGAGTGCGTATACTACTTTCATACAAACTATTCCTTATAGATTTTATAGTATATTCGCTTTAGTATTTGCTTTAATTTTAATATTTACTGTCAGGGATTTTGGTCCAATGTATAAGGCAGAGAAAAGGGCAAGATTAAAAGGTGAAGTAATTCGCCCAGGCTCTACACCTATGGTTTCAAAAGAACTAGAGGCAATTGGTGAACCAGAGGGTAAGAGCTTTAATCTTTTTGATTCTTTTCTGCCAATACTCACTGTAATTATAGTAACA
>JADQBV010000055.1 GCA_016278415.1 Halanaerobiales bacterium | reverse complement strand
GTACTTATATTATACACTATTTAATCCATACGACAACTATCCTAACACATAGGGGCAGCTCCCAGGGCAATTGTAATTGTATCTGTTCCGCTACCTGTTACCTGCGTTTCTGTTACATTTATGCTCTCTACTAAACTATCATCAGCAACTTTGTATATTCTTATATATCCTGTATTTTTATTTACTATCTCATCAAAAGTAATAACTAGATTATCATCTAAGCCCTGGTCACCTGTCCCAGTTGCTGGACTTAAACTACTAAGTTCTGGTGGATCCGATATTGTTACTCCTGTATTCGCTGTTAAACTGCTATCCCCTGTTGAATCTAGATATTCATCTTTTGTACAACTTACCGTTACATCTGTTATATCAATATCAAAATCTATATAACTGTTTCCGCTCAAAGTTATTTTCACTGTTGTATCATCTACTCTGCTTACACTACCTTTACTTACTCCTGATGGTAGATTAGTAACTGTCCAATTAGCTGGCGTTATACTATCAGCAAACTCCCCATTACTTATGGTTACTGTTATCTCTTCTCCATCCTCTGCTCCTTCTCTTATCTCTCCATCATCTGTAATAGAGATCGATTCATCATCATTATTAGCTGTAAAGGTTACTCCTGTACTCGCTGTTAAACTGCTATCCCCTGTCGAATCTATATATTCATCTATAGTACAACTTACCGTTATATCTGTTATATCAATATCATAATCTATATCACTATTTCCACTTAAATTTATTTTTACTGTTGTATCATCTACTCTACTTACACTGCCTTTACTTACTCCTGATGGTAGATTAGTAACTGACCAGTTAGCTGGTGTTATCTCATCATTAAATGTACCTCCACTTATGTTTACGGTTATCTCCTCTCCATCCTCTGTTCCTTCTAATATCTCTCCGTCATCTGCTATACTTATTGACTCAGCATCATTAATAGGAGTTAATGTCGGCATATCATCCACAAATTCCAAATCAAGGTCTGCTTCCCAGGCAGAAAGTTCAGCCTTTTTTATTCTAATCCCCAGATTATTTATATCACTGTCAAAATCAGTACCAGTATAAGACAAATATACTGTACATTCATTATCATCAATATACTCAATACTAGAAATAGACAAACCCGCTGGTGGGTTAATTAATTCAAAGTTATCTATGTCCAGAGTATCATCAGCAAAAGTTGTAGGGTAAACCTCTATATTAATTGTAGCTCCATCTAGAGTAGCTTCACTAAGACCATTACTACCAGTAATATATCCTGCTGGTACCCAGACCTGATAATCAACAAAACCCCAATATCGCTTATAAGCTTCAATATTTCCTAATAAAATCCCGTTATTAGCGTTACCATCATATACAGGATTACCAGTTAAATATAAGAAATCTGGATTTAAATTCAATAAAGCTCTTATGTCTCTTATACTATTATTCCTCAAATCTAGTGTGTCTAATTTCTTTAAATTCGATAATGCACTTATATCACTTATACTATTATTCTCCAAATTTAGGTAAGTTAAGGAAGTAAACTTCGATAATACACTTATATCACTTATAGCATTTTGCTGTAAATCTAAATCAGTTAAAGACGTTAATTTCGCTAAATCACTTATATCACTTATCTGATTAATAAACAAATCTAAATCAGTTAAGGACGTTAATTCCGATAAATGACTTATATCATTTATTTTATTATTATCCAAACTTAATTCAATTAAAGACGTTAAATCCGCTAATGGACTTATATCACTTACTTTATTAACATCTATGTTTAGATTAGTTAAAGACGTTAAATATTCTAAAACGCTTATATCACTAATATCATTACCTTTTAAATTTAGGTAAGTTAAAGAAGTTAACTTCGATAATGCACTTATATCACTTATATTATTATTATACAAATTTAGCTCAGTTAAAGACGTAAAATATTCTAACCCGCTAATATCACTAATATGTCTACTGCTAAGGGATAGACTTGCTGTTCTCGCCTCTGCTTCACTAATACTTATCTTACCATCATCATTAGTATCTATACCTTCATCTATTATAGCCTGCTTTAAATTGTCATCAGGAAAGTCAATTTCTGCTGCATTTACATTACTAAGCGGATAAAACAATGCCAAAACAAGAAGCAAGGTTACGCAAATTACTATTTTTCTATTTCTATAATGGTTTTTCATACTATGACAACTCCCTCTAAAGTCATTTCCTACCATACCTTGATCAAATTAACAAACCAACCAGTAGCTTCATAATTTAAATTAGTCAAATCATCATTAAAATCAGTAAAGTTATACCCTGCGCCTATTTTTACATTTCCAGGAAACTTTTTATAAGCCCCTAACAAAAATCCACTCTTTCTATCCTGAGCAAGTTTGTTTTCTAAAATTCGATACTCAGTAAATAAATCAAGATCTATTTTCCACTTATAATTTAGTCGATTAATCCATAGATAGGTTTCACTACTAACCCAGTCATTATCTTCTATGCCTAACTTAACCTCACCATTCTTATAAGCCAACTTTTCTGCCAGCTGCCAGCAAGAGTTAATATCATAAATAGCCTCTAAAGAAAAGACCTGTGATTTCTCTGTTGCAAAATCACTTATATTACCAGATCCTTCACTAAATGTTTCCCCACCTTCAGTAGTATGATCAGTTTCTCTTAAAGAATTATCCTCTTTTAAATATGTATATTTCCCAATCAGATTGAGCCTATCTATTTCTATAGGTCGGTAAGCCATCCCAATGGACCCTTCCAGATATATATTTTCCTCTTCTTCTTTTTCTCTGGAATACTCTATTTCTGAGAGCAGTGTGAATTCCTGATTATACCTCCAGTTTAAATCTGACCTGAGGATAAACTGCCCTAAATTACTGTCTCCATAATCTTTTCTGTATTCCATTCTACTGTCAAAATCTATATCCTGACCACCATAAGTTGAAGCAAAACCGATTATTTTTCTATCTATAGTAATCTCATCTTCTCTATCTACCTGAGTAAATGAATAATCAAAATTTAAAATCCAGTCGTCTGATAGTGAATAATCAATACCCACTATATTGTCTTCTTCTCTCTTTCCTGCCTGATCATCTATTCTGTGTTCCCCATAGAAAACTGTATCTTTATTTACTCTTGAACTACTCCCTATTGTCGTTTCTGTGCTGGTTTTTCCACTTTTAGCAAAATTCCTTGCTATTGAAGTATATATATCGCTGACTTTATTTAATTGATAAGCGGCTCCAAATTCCAAACTATCCCTATCACCTGTAGTTCCTTCAGTATTAAAGCTCCACTTACCCTCTCTTATTTCTCCACCTAACTTTGTTAAGTTATTACTATCCATACCATCACTATTATCTATTGTTAGTTGCTGACTACCGTATATCTTCTTGTTTTCAGCCAGTTGATAATCAAAACCTAATGCACCTGTAAGGTTATATTCTTTTTCTATCTCAGTTTCCTGCTTATTCCTTAATTCCAACTCTAGACCCAATTTTTCAGTCTGCTGTCTTGATAAATTTACTGTATATATACTTGTATCCTTATCCTCGCTAATTATTTCTTCATAAGCAAGGCTCCCTTTAATCTTCTCTTTTTCTCTTTCACCTGATAGTTTGATTCCATAATCACTTATAACCTGGTCTATATGATTGCTACCACTGGAAAAGCCCCTGTCTTTATTACTGTAATATAATGATAGCTTTCCATTTGCCATCATTTCAGTGTCTTTTAGTTCCTGTTGATATTCCAGATTCCAGGCTGAGGAACCCTCACCACCAGCCAGGGGTATCTTTTTATATCTTAGACCCCCATCATCAGAAGTATATTTACCTGAGAGAACATTTTTTGAATAAGCCGATTCCAGCCTTAAACTACTATCTGCAAAGGGGGTATAGTATATGTTAATTCCTGACACCTGGTAAGCTTGACCATCCTCATCCTGTTGTTTTAGATAGGTGCCTCCTACTAATAAATTGTCTGTTATTTGATATGATGTTTCCAGACCATAACCATCATTATCACTGTCTTGATAGTCATAATCATAGTCATAATCTGCAATCAAAAAATATTTATCTCCTCCATTATCATCTTCAATCAGACCATCGACTGTTCCCAGCAGGGTATCAATACCCTTATTCAAAACAACTCTCCCCTGCAGGTAATTGATTTCATAATCAATATCAGGAATTAATTCTACTGTTTCTTTTATCCTACCGGAACTTGCATCCCTTAACTCAATTCTTAAGTCTTCACTGCCGATAACTATATCAGTATTCCTTAAATAATAGAGCATTCCCCCACTTGTTTCTATTTCATCCTGTGAATGAAGGCTAAAGGGCTGCTGCCAGAAAGTTTCAAGATACAGGCCCTGTCCATATAACTGCTGATTATATTCCAAGTTGAAACCATAAAAACTCCTCTTATAATCAATTAAATTATTCTGCAAAAAACTTAATTTATAGTTACCTAGAAGAGCTTTGAATTCTTCTGACTCCAGACATAGATAAAACTTGCCAGCTGTATTTACCTCTGTGCTTAGCTTTGAATTATCACCATAGACCGGATAATATTTATCAGGGTCCAGTTTTTCAAAGGGATTGATTCTGCGCTGGCCGAGATTACTGAAGAGATTATCTAGATGTTCTTCACCTGTATCCAGCCAGGCTGTTAAGAGATACCTCCCCCTGATTTTCCCTTTAAGATAAAAACTAATTCTGCCCTGATCAAGCCTTTCAGCAAATCTATCTGTGTCACTAATTACCTCCAGATTACCTGAAAGATTATTACTGCCATAATATAATTCTGCTAAACCTACCAGGATATATTCATCAAATATATCATCTAGTTTAAATTTCTCATCCTCTTGAATATCATCTGTAGTAGCTAATACTATTGAAAAGTTTAATAATATACAGATAACTATAATAAAAGCTAAATATCTCCTTTTCATAAAAATACATACCCCCTAGTTTTTGCATTATTACTTAATGTCTTATTCCCTATCATTATCTACTTCCATTTTCTTCAGATGCTGCAATATCTACAAATTAATATTGACCTTCCTCAAGCTCTCTTAGACTATCAATTAATTCTTCGCCATCCAGGCTTTTTAGTAAATAGCCAGAAGCACCTGCTTTAATTGCTTTTATAAGATTATTTCCTTCCTCAAAACTTGTAAGTATTATTATTTTTGTTTCTGGTAACTTCTCTTTTATTTGTCGTGTAGCCTCAATACCATCTATTTCAGATATCTCTATATCCATAAATATTACATTAGGTTTTTCTACAAGAGCAAATTCTATTGCTTTCTTACCATTACTCACAAGATCAACTGTTTTAAAGTTATTTGAGAATAAGAGGTTTTTTAATCCCTCTGCATATAAAAGATGTGTATCAGCAATCATAATCTTCATAACTTAACCTCCATATCATACTGAGTAATGTGAAATATTTTCACTTTTTTTCTCGGTAGAATTAATTGATAAATGTATATATGTATGTTGTTAATTACATCTTCTTCCAGTCTATATTAAATTGATAAACTTTACAATTGCACTTAGGTACAGTCTTGACTGTACTTTGGTACAGTTTTTCCTTATTTTAATAGATATTAGATTAAAAAATGATTATTTAATTAATGAAACAATTAAAATTACAGCAAAAAAACCGGCTAAGTTATCCTGATCATAAGGGATGCATATCAGAATCTTAGCCGGTTTTCTTTGTTTTCTATTTTATTAAATTGATTCTTTACAAATATATTAAGTAAAAACTTTTATTAAATCTATTTCCAAACCCCTAAAAACAGAAGATTGTGCTCGGTCGTTTTTTTTATATGTAACTATATTTTCAACTTCCTTATCTTTAAATAAGTATACATTTACTTCTTCTGAAAAGGGATTTACTATCCAATACTCTTCAACTCCACCATACATATATATATCCAATTTCTTAATAATATCTTTGCTCTTGGTACTTTCCGATAGTACTTCCACTACTAAAGTAGGTGTTCCCATATAGGTATCACTTTCTCCTATATTTTCCTGATCGCAAATTACAACTAAATCAGGCTGAACTACATTAGCTTCTTCATTTTTATATAGAGTTACATCTATAGGGGAAGCTAGCGGCAAACAATCCTTAGTTTGAAACCATGTAAAAAATTCAGATGATAATACCATTATTATTTTTTGATGTTGGACTTTTGGAGATGCCAACAAATATATCTGCCCATCTATATACTCATATCGATTTTCGCTTTCTCTAGTAATCATTAAAAATTCTTCATAAGTTACCTTCATACCCTCATGACTATATGCAGATGACCCTTCACGAATAATATAATCATTATCCTCAAAGTACTTTACTAGCCTAGCTACCTTTTTACCGTTTTTACTTATTATTATGTCTTCTTCATTGACCAATTTAAGGTATTTTCCAAAATTATTTTGAACCTCTGTAGTACTAACAATCATAATTGCCACTCCTTATAAACACTATTTATTTATATAGTTATATTATACCTAAAATTGTTGCTTTAGTCAAAATTTTAGGTAATATTTTATAGGGTTAGCGAAAATTATTTTTTCAAATTTAATAAAGTGTATTCTTAATTTTAAAGGATATAATAAAGGAGTATCCACAGTTGATTTATAAACTTATCTGTGAATACCCCTAAGTACTTTTAATCTTCTTCTATTTTTACTTTTTCCTTCACACTCTTATCAAATTTCCTGCGAGGTAACATTATCAGTCTCCCACAGGTAGTACATTTTGCCTTGAAATCCATACCTATCCTGGTAATTTCCCAGGTGTCTCCACCACAAGGGTGCTGTTTCCGAAAACGGACTACATCCCCCAGTTCATATTCTCTAAACTCCACCTTAACTTTCCTCCTTATCAATCTCCGGAACATTTTCTTTAGATAATAATACTAGATGTGGGTAGGCAATTTCAATACCAATTTCATCAAGATATTCTTTTACTCTTTGTTTAATATATCTTCCCATAGCCCACTGTTCCATCGGTTTGACCTTAGCTAGTATGCGTAATACCACACTGGAATCTGCTAATTCCTGTACTCCTAATACATTTGGACCCTCTAATAGGATATCTTCCTTTTCCTTAGCGATTATTTCACAGAGCTTATTCAACTCATCAATTGCCTCCGATGGATTTTCATCATATGAGATACCTACATCTACTAAAACCCTCATCTTCCCATCAGAATAATTAGTTATCTGGCCAATCTCTCCATTTGGAATTATATGTGCTTGACCAGCAAAATTTCTAATAATAGTAGTTCTTAAACCTAATTCCTCTACAATGCCTTCTTGACCAGCGGCCTCAACGTAGTCTCCAATAGAAAATTGGTCTTCAAATAAAATAAAGAAACCATTTATAACATCTTTAACAAGGCTTTGTGCCCCAAACCCTATTGCCAGCCCGAATATTCCTGCACCTGCTATTAACGAAGCAACAGGCACTCCAAATATTGAGAGTATAACTACTCCAGCAAAGAAATAAACTGTATATTTCAAAACACTCTTTAAAAGTAGCATTAGGGTGTTTTTTCTTCTTATCTCTTTTCCTACTTCATCTTTTATAAGTCTATCTATAAATTTATAACCCATCTTAATTACTAAGCTAGCAGCTAATATTACCAGAAGACCATATACTGCATTCAGTAGAATATTCCACAATAAAACTGAAGAAAAAAACTGATTACCTCGAAGGGCAAAATTATTAAAAAATTGACTCATTTTAATTAACACTCCTTTTAATTATATATAGTGTAAATTTACAAATTACTACAAAGTTAGTTTTTGTATTAAGTCGCTTATGATTCTCCTGTGAAATTTTTATAACATTTTTAACAGTTTAAGAGAAGTTGTTCAAACTATGTAAGCAAAAAATACAGAAAAATAATCACGAAAATAAATATAATTATCACAAATAAACACCCTGGCTCTTTATAAAAGGGTTTATCGCTGGAAAGGTCTACATGATAGCTGCCATATTTTTTCGCCTTTTTGAGATTTTTTACTGATTCAGAGTAATTACCTTCTTCTCGGTTGATAACCCCTAGATTATTGTAAGCAAGACCGTATTCTGGGTCAACCTCAATAGCTTCTTTGTATAATTGTTTAGCCTTTTCCAAATTCCCTTCTGCTTTAAGTAAACTTCCCAAATTAGTATAAGCTGGGGCAAAGGCCTTGTCCAATTCAATAGCTTGATATAATCGTTCTTTGGCTTGCTGGTAATCTTTCTTGTGTATATGTATTATACCCCATTTATTATACAATGGAACAAATTCAGGTTTCTGATCTTTAATCTCAATCAGTAATTCTTCTGCTTTTTCATATTCACCATCTTCTAAAAGTTCAATTGCGTTAGTATATTTATCTTTTAAATTTTCCTCAAGATTTTTAAGATACCTCTCTTCTTTCATATCATATATCCCTTCCATTTCGACTAAACTTATTATATTTTATTGACAGTTAATCTTGAATACCTGTTATACTCCCTAAATGTTATTTTACTATATATCTCTATTATTATCAATGTATAGAGACCTTTCCAGTAGCATTATTTCCCAAAGTACTTTACTTTTATCTATTTTACTTGGGACTTTTTAAAAAAAAGAGAAAAACTCCATCTAAATCTTATCCTTGATTTAGATGGAGTGGTTTTAATTTGTAAAGTAATATTAAATATAATATAGTTATCCGTATTCATCCAGAAGACAAGCCTATCTGACTTTGTGCAGATAATTCTATAACAGAGAGTTATTATAATAACTCTCTGTTATTATATTTTGCCAGGTTATCCATCTATTGGTTTTAAAAGAAGACTGAAAGTCTGTCATGATTAACCTAGTTTCACCAGCGTAAATTGGTTTCCCTTGCAGCTTTTACCTCATCAAGTTTACGTACTGGTGTCGAATATGGTGCATTTTTCACCAATTCCGGACTTTCTTTTATTTCCCGGGAAATAATCTTCATAGTTTCGACAAATTTGTTTAATGTATCGATATTTTCTGTTTCTGTAGGTTCTATCATTAAGGCCTCTTTAACAACTAGTGGGAAATAAATTGTTGGGGCATATTGTCCATAATCTAGTAATCTTTTGGCTATGTTCAAGGTAGTTGCCCCTTTTTCCTTTTGTTTTATTCCTGATAAGACAAACTCATGTAAACTATTCTCTTGATATGGTAGATGATATTCTTCTTTGAGTCTAGCCTTCATATAATTAGCATTTAAGACAGCATTCTCTGTTGTCTCTTTTAATCCACCTGCCCCTAATTTTCTTATGTAAGAATATGCCTTAAGCATAACTCCATAGTTACCATAAAAGGCATGTAACTTCCCTATTGATTTAGGGCGATCATAGTCCCAATAATACCTTTTGCTCTCTTCTTTATCTTCACCATAAGTTAACTTATCATCTATTAAATTAGTATTAGAACGATGAGATTTATTATCTTTTTCATAGATTTGAGTATCTTTTTCTGTAGCATTGTCTGATTCTTTAGAGATTTTTTCTACCCTTAATAATGGGGTTGGTAAATATGGTATGAGAAATTCTTTTACTCCAACAGGTCCTGAACCTGGGCCACCACCACCATGTGGGGTTGAGAATGTCTTATGTAAATTAAAGTGTAATACATCAAAATTCATATCACCTGGTCTTACATAACCCATAACCGCATTCATATTTGCTCCATCATAATACAATAGTCCACCAGCATCGTGAACAAGTTCTGATATTTTTACGATATCCTTTTCAAATATTCCTAATGTATTAGGATTTGTCAGCATTAATGCAGCTACATTCTCATCTAAAACATTTTTTAGGTTTTCTAAATCTATCATACCTTCGTCGTTTGATTCTATTTCTATAATGTCAAAACCCGCCATAGCTGCACTAGCTGGGTTTGTTCCATGAGCAGAATCTGGTACAATTACTTTTTTTCGTTCTTCTCCTCTATCTTCAAAGTATTTCTTGATAATCATTAAACCTGATAGCTCACCATGTGCTCCAGAAGCAGGCTGTAGTGTTACTTCATCCATCCCACTGATTTCAGCTAGGTCTTGTTTCAGTCTATAGAGTATTTCTAATGAACCCTGAACTAGTTTCTCATCTTGATATGGGTGTAAATTTGACAATTTATCTATACGAGCAATATCCTCATTAATTTTAGGATTATATTTCATTGTACAGGAACCAAGTGGGTAAATACCTGAATCAACACCATAATTTTTTTGTGAAAGTAATGTATAATGCCTAACTACATCAACTTCACTTACTTCTGGTAGTTTTAATTCAACTTCCCTTAAATAATCTTTGGGAAGTAGTTGAGATAAGTCTTTATCTTTATTTGGTAGATCAATATCTGATAAAGAAGCCCCTCTTCTCCCTGGGCTACTATATTCTATAATTAATGGTTCACTTCTTGTCTCATTAATTGCCGTGTTTTTAACTTTATATTTTTCTACACTTTGTTCACTATTAGTATTTCTATTTTGTTTATTCATAATTAATCACCTCCAGGGCTTTTACAAACTGATCCAACTCCCTGGTGGTTTTTTTCTCTGTTACACATACTAAGAGACCATCTAATTTATAATCTAAAGATCTTATTCTTAGGCCAGCTAATATTCCTTTTTTCTGTAATTTTTTATAAACTGTTTCACTATCTACAGGTGTTTGAATCAGGAACTCATGAAAGAAGTTTCCTTTATTCAAGACCTTATATCCGGGTATTGATTCAATATGATCAGCTAAATAATGGGCTTTTCGTAGACAATGTTCTGCTACTTCTTTTAGTCCATGTTTACCCATTACTGAGAGATATATTGTGGCAATAAGGGCATTTAAGGCTTCATTTGTACAAATATTAGAAGTAGCACGTCCCCTTCTAATATGTTGTTCTCTGGTTTGTAGTGTCATAACATAGCCTTTTTCTCCACTAAGATCAGTTGTAGCTCCCACGATACGACCAGGCATCTGTCTAATGTATTTCTCTTTACAGGACATAAATCCTAAGTATGGTCCTCCATAATTAATTGTATTCCCTAAAGGTTGCCCTTCTCCTATTACAATGTCAGCACCTAACTGCCCTGGTGTTTTAAGCAACGCCATTGCAATTGGATTTGCAATAACTATTAATAGTGTACGTTTAAAGTTGTCTAGCATTTCTCTTATTCTTTCAACATCCTCAATACTCCCGAAAAAATTTGGATACTGTATAACAACAGCAGCAGTACCTTGGTCAATTGCTGATTCTAATTGCTCAAGGTTTATTTGTGTATCATTGATATTAACTTCAGTAAAGGACAATCCTTGTTGTTTACCATATGTTTGGACAATATCTCTATAAGCAGGATGTACTGATTTTGAGATAATAATATCTTTCTTTCTTGTAATTCTGGAAGCCATAAGTACAGCTTCAGCTGTAGCTGACCCCCCGTCAAGAAGTGAGGCATTAGCAACTTCCATACCTGTTAATTCACAAATCATACTTTGGTATTCATAGATAGCCTGCAAACTCCCTTGACTTAACTCTGCCTGATAAGGTGTATAGGCTGTGTAAAACTCTGAACGAGAAACAATATGATCTATAATACTTGGTATATAGTGGTCATAGGCCCCAGCACCCAGAAAGGAATTTAGTTCGTCTAGAGATAAATTCTTACTAGCTTTTTCTTTTATATCTCTCATTAATTCTAATTCTGAAAGGCCTGCTGGAATATCCAATTCACCTTGAAATAATACTTCCCTGGGAATAGCAGCAAACAATTCTTCAATATTATCAATTCCTATAGTTTTTAACATCTCTTCTTTCTCTTGTATAGTATTAGATATATAACTCATCTTAGCTATTCCTCTTCTTCCAGGAACCTTGCGTAATCCTCTTTATCCATTAATTCTGCTAGATCATCTTTATTAGCTATTTTAATTTTTACAAGCCAACCACCTTCAAATGGTTCTTCATTTACCAATTCTGGTGAATCAAAAAGATCCTCATTTATTGCGATAATCTCTCCTGCAATTGGTAGGTAAATATCAGATACGGCTTTTACCGATTCAACTACTCCAAATGAGTCAAACTGTTCAAAAACATCTCCAACTTCTGGCAATTCTACAAAAACTACATCTCCCATTTCCTTTTGGGCATATTCACTAATACCTATTGTTGCCTCATTACCCTCTACTAGCGTCCATTCATGATTTTCAGTATAAAATAAGTCTTTAGGTATATCCATTTTATAATCAATCCCCTTTCTTATATTATATTTACTAATTTACTAATACTACATATATTTCTAATACTATTTAAAGTATTTAACACTATATCAACACATACAAACTATAGATCATCCTGATGAAGCACTAATTTATATAACAGCTACTATTACTAAGAAATCCATAATCTGATGTTTAGCTCACCCTTTAAGGCTAAGTTTCACTTGGGAGAAAAACCCCTCTATGACTAAAAACACACTTTATTATTATTTATAAATATTAAACAAATGGAGTCTTTACAACCACCGCTTTTACAGGTTTATTTCTTATAATCACTTCTATTTCTTGACCAATGTTAGCGTATTCCATATCTATATAAGCAAGACCTATATTCTCTTTAAGAGTAGGAGAAAAACTACCACTGGTAACTTCGCCAATTACTTTAGTGTTTTTTACGGATTCATTCTGATTTTTATGGTCTTGTTTCTTGAGGTCTCCACTTTTTTTACTATTATTTAAATTATTTCTTTTGTTTATGTCAGATTCTATAATAATCTGATATCCATGTCTAGGTATCCCTCTACCAGTTAACTTAAAACCCATCAATCGTTGCTTCAATCCTGTTTCTTTATATTTTAGAAGCCTTTCCTTACCTATAAAATCAGCTTTAGCGAAGTCTATTGTCCAGGACAAACCAGCTTCTAGGGGATTCCTTCCTTGATTTATATCATTTCCATAAAGGCAATAGCCTTTTTCCAATCGAAGGGTATCTCTAGCGCCAAGACCAACAGGCAAAACACCATATTCTTGACCCTCATCCATTATTTTTCCCCATAATTGTGGGGCGCTTTTAGGGGAACAGTATATTTCATATCCTAATTCTCCAGTATAACCTGTTCTTGAGATAATAGCATCTATATCAGCTACTCTATCCTCTTGAAAACAATAGTAATCGATAGCATCTAAATCTATTTCTGTTAATTTATTAAGTATATTACTTGACTGCGGGCCCTGTAAAGCCAAAAGTGAATATTCCTTGGAGACATTTTTAAGTTTAATATCCCCTTTTATATTTTCTCCTATCCACTTATAATCTTTCCCAATATTTGATGCATTTACAACCATCATGTATTCTTCTTCTGAAAGCCGGTATATTAACAAATCATCAATTATACCACCATTAAAATTACACATAGGTGTATAGATAACCTGCCCCACTTTGAGCCTGGCAACATTATTAGTGACAAGATATTGTAAGTTGGCTAAAGCATCTCTCCCTGTTAGGCTAAATTCCCCCATATGTGACACATCAAATAAACCAGCTTTATCTCTGACAGCCTGGTGTTCATCCAAAATACTACTATACTGAACTGGCATTTCCCAGCCAGCAAAATCAACCATCTTTGCGCCTAATTGTCGATGAATATCATTTAAAGTCGTTTTCATTCTAGAACCCCCTTTAAATCCAGTATTTGATTGTTTTATATATGTTAAAAGTGTTATTAAGAGTTTACTTAATGTTATCTAGAATTTTGAAATAATATTTTTTTATTTATTGTCGTTGCTAAATACTTTTACTTGATATTTAAAATATCTTTCTTGCTTAATTTTATATAATTAATTTTTCTTTTAAAATAATTTATTTACTTGTGTTAAATTACTTTTTTATATCATTCTGTTAGCTAAAAATTAAAAAAGAGGAAATTAGCATTTTACACTAATCTCCTCTGTCCAGATAGTTCAGAGTTTCGTCCCTCCAGGATTCTTCTGCCTGAGAGTTTTGGTTTTTCTAACCTTATCTCCTTCGGCGCCTTATTTCAAAGGTCTCTCACCTGGAATTCATCCGAAATATTTATTTTTTTAAATATATCTTTACACTTAGTATATTCTTAATTACTTTTAAATTTCCTGCTTTCTTAGAATAATTTTTTATTTTTTTAAGTAAGAAACTCAAACTTCGCAGATGATTTTACCGCATAAAGCCTGGTTAGCCATGACGGTTTCGATGACCTAATTTCTAAATTATCAATGCGTAATAGAAAAGAGAATTTAGAAGCACTTCATGCACGGAAAAAGCTAATTCCCAGTTCCTCTTCCAGGCTATAAATAACAAAATAAACTCACTTCGCTACGCTAACTGTTTCGACGGCCTCGATGGCCTAGTGCTGGCCCGACTATGCGTATAAAATGAAGGGGCAGTGAGACAGAATTTTGTTAAACCATTTATAGCCTTCCATGCGGTACTGGAGCTTTTTTAACGTTTATTCAGCAAATGGCTAACCAGGAAAATCCAAGAATAAATTGAGTAAGTGCGAAGTTTGAATAACAAATGAAAAAGATAGTTAATATGGATATGTATATGTGACCCTCTCCACCTAACTCTTAAACAAAATTTTAAATAGAGTCTCCTTAGCTGTTTTTGATAAATAAATTTAATGACTTTTATTAAAAGACTCTTTTATTAATAAAGATATATAAAACAAAATAATCAAGATACCCATAAAGCCAAACACTGGATATAATTTGTCAATTAAATTGGAAAATCCAGATGGTACCAGTGGTAATATGAAGACTAAACCAATAACTAAACCAAGTTCATATTTCAATTTAAACAAGGATATAAACCGCTTAGTAAATGCATAATAATTTGCAATTGCGGTTGTAACCATTGCAAAATATAAAGCTATTATATATAAAAGATAAATACCCTTCCCTACCTTCCCTGCTAAATAAAGTAAAGGAATCTCCATTTTAGGTCCTTCGGTAAAGGCAGTGGTTAAGCCTATATATATTATTAGTAGTAATATAGAGAGCATTATACCTCCAAGTACACCTGCCCCAGCAATGTCTTCTTTCTCCTCTTTATATACTATGTTAGTCATAACGGCTATTGCCATAACCAAATTATAAGAACCGTATAACAATGAATCTTTTAGCCAGCTTATATTTGATGTACTTAGTTTATCTGTAATCACTTCTTTTATTGGTAATTCAGCCGGGTTAGAGATATAGCTAATAACTGTGTATATAGTTATAAGTGTAAGAATTGGTATTAATATTGTATTAACAGTCAATATACCTTCACGACTTAATACTAATGTTAATAAAATAAATATTATAGTTATTGTTACACCAAGTATATATGGTATCCCTAATAAATTATAAAATACTTCACCAGAACCCGCCAACATGACAGACACACTGCCTAATAGAAAACAGCTATATATGAAATCAAAAAAATATGAAAAGGGCTTTGGTAGATATTTATGAAAATAACAATGATAGTTTTCTATATCACACTTTTTCCCTAACTTAAAAAAGAGGGGTGCTAATACTATAAAAAATATCATAACTATTCCTATAGCATAAATACCTGATCCAGAATGTCTAGCAAAAAATCTCCAAATCTCACGTCCAGATGAGAAGCCAGCACCCACCACTGCACCTACATATGTAAAAGCTAAGCCTATTACCCTTTTCTTATTCATCAATTTATTCCTCCCTCACAAATAATATTTATGCTCTCAGACAGGTATAAATTAATGAATTATTGTTGATAATAAATCATATACATATCCATATAAG
>JADQBV010000183.1 GCA_016278415.1 Halanaerobiales bacterium | reverse complement strand
GAACTGGTATCATAGTATAAAGGGTCAAACGTACATTCATAGATAATAAGATAATTGTTACACCGATCAACATACATATATTGACTATAATAGTTGGTATAGCATGTGCTATCAATATCTCGAAATTTCTGGTATCATTTATAACCCTAGACATTAATTCCCCTGTCTGTTTGTCCTGAAAGAATTTTAATGATAAACCCTGTATAAAGTCATAAAGATATTGTCTGATATCCTCCAATGCCTTCCAGGCAGCAAAATGAGAGATAAAATTCTGCCCATATTGAGCAATGGCACGAAAAGAATAAACTATAATTACTATTAAAGCAAGAATATTAATCTGTTGCACACTACCCTCTTTACCTACTCCCTCGGTAATTGTAGCAATAAAATTGCGAATCACCCATGGCCCAGCAAGATTCATGGCAGTTGCCAAAAACATACTAATAGTTGCAAGAATAAGTAAACCACGATATGGTTTAACAAAACGAAATAACGACTTAAAGTTCTTCATTTTCTTCCTCCCCTTTTGTAAAAAACAGTTCCGATTCTAATAAAATAATCTAATTATGTAGTAAATCTACTCCTATATTTTCGTTTGTTATTATATATTCTTCATTTAATCTATCAGTCCTGCATATATAATATGAAATAATAGCTAATTACATAAATACACATAACTATACCCACCTAAATATTTAGGCGGGTATAGTTCCGCTAATCCTCCATTTATAACCTATTTAAGTGGGTAAAGTTAAGTATCCTAAGTATCTATCAACTGTTTTAACTTTCTTAAAGTATTTTGTTATTGCTTTATATCCATGGTTATAAAGTACTTAACTAATTTATTATTCTACGCAAGCGCTCTCTCTTGACCAGAATCAAGAGCAAAGAGACATGATGTATTGAATTCCTTCTTATATTTCCTTAGCTCTGAAAAATCCACTTCTTCGGGAAATGGTAAGATTTGCAGGTCAGCATCAGGAACTTCATCATGATCACCAGGCATAGTAACAAAATACTTAGCATTTGCTATACGACCTGTTTCAGCTGCAAGGTTTAAAAATCCGCCAGCTATTTTTTTATTATCCTCATCCTGTACCTCGGCTACCATTCTTAGATTTGCCTGCCAATTAATTTTAAACTTATAAGCAATTAATAAAGCAAGATCTTGATTATCAAGATCCATATCTAACTTCCATTCAGGTCCATTATTCTGGAACCAGACATTGATGTTAGCCTTCTCTCCCATATATTTATCTTCATCTTCATCTAATAATAAGACACCAATATCATTTTCATGACAAATCTTGATTACACCCTTAATTTCTTCTTCTATTTCTTGATTTTTTGGTGGCATTCTTAACAAAATATTATTTGGTTTAAAGAAAGATCCACCTAAAGTCTGTATTCCAGCTTTCAAGTTTTCATTAAATTCTGAAGCGGTAATAACAGTCCATGAGGCAAATATATTATCATTCCGAACTGTATCGATAAAGCCAGGTAATATGTCAAATAGCTTCTCTTTATCTCCTCTATCAGTTAACCCTACTGCCTTGATAGATCCTTTTGGATAAGACAAATCCCTTATGAAATCATAGGACCTTTCTAACCACTTACTGTCTGCCACAGGCAATAATAAATTTACCTTCCAGGTTCTTTCATTTGAAGATGTCATATCATGAACTTTTTGTGCTGCCCACTCGGCTACTGCTACAAATAATCCACTACGAACATCACCAAAAGGTGCCTTTAAATGCCTTTTTATAAGGTAAGCATGGATTAGTAAGACTATCAATATTGATACTATACTAAAGACTGGGTTAATAATAAACATGGCGAAAATACATCCCACTGCCCCCAGAAGTGATATTATTAGTGGAATTTTAAACATTGGGCGAAAACTAATTAAATCTAAATATTGTTCTAATAGTACAACTACATTTATCATTGTATATGTTAATAGAAAGAACATAGTGATTAGAGGTGCTATCATATTCAAATCCCTTAACATTAATGCCCCTAGTACTATAGCTGCTGTTAGGAAAAGGGCATTTCTAGGCTCGCCCTTATTGGTCTTCTTGGCAAACCAACTACCTTTAGGTAATATATTATGTTCCCCTAATGCCTGAAGAATTCTTGGAGCACCAACAATAGAAGAAAGCCCAGAAGAGAAAGTCGCCCCTAATAGACCAGCAATTACTGCAGGTCCCCATGCTGCTTTATCAATCATTACAGTATAATTATTTAAAAGTTCAGAAGTAGTTGCAGAACGAGATAGCCAATATGCAAGGGCAAGATAAATAACTAAACTTAAGGCTATAGCACTTAAGGTACCAATCGGTATATTTTTTCTAGGATTCTCTAAATCACCTGACATATTGGCACCAGCCATTATTCCAGTTGATGCAGGGAAAAATACTGCAAAGACTACCCAAAATCCAATACCTGAAAAACCACTTTCCATTGAACCGGAAAAACTGCCCCACCAGTCAATAGAATATTGCATAGAACCAGTAGCAGCTGCCCAGCCAACTGAGATTAATGCTGCCACAATGATTCCCAAAATTACATATTGAATTTTAAAGGCAAAACCAGCACTTATATAGGCAATAAGAAAAATCGCTAGAAAGACTGTAAGGTCTACTAATAAGGGGGAATGAGTAGGAAATATCCACAACCAACCACTACGAAAACCAAATATGTACATAGCAACTGCCAATGTCTGTGACAAATACAGTGGGACACCAATACTACCCCCGACCTCAAGTCCCAGGGATTGAGAAATTACAGAAAATGCGCCCCCTGCCCCTACACGTATATTAGTTATTATAGATGATAAAGAAAGAGCCGTACATGCTGTTATTGTAAATGCTACTACAATAACTAACCAGGAGCCTAATAATCCTGCATTTCCAACTACCCAACCCTCACGTAGAAACATAATAACCCCAAGAATAGTTAATAAGGTAGGGATGAATACACCTGAAATAGTCCCAAACTTTTTCCTCTGCTGCTGTCCTTTTGCCTGCTCTTCTAATGTCTTACTTCCAGTTCTCTCGACTTCTTCTCCAGAATTAGTCAATGTAATCAACTCCTTAATAATTTTGATATCTTTATATTTTGAATGTCATTATGATTATCCCAAATTCTTCTAAAACACATATAATCACTATATAATTAGAAAAACTGGTTCTTCTCCTTTTCCGTTGGTGGGAAATGTCCGACAATTTTGCTATTACTTCATTCATGAAAAAGTCTAAACCCCAGTTACTCTTTCAATTAAGAAGCAACAAAATTAAACTCGCTATCGCTCAGACAAAATTTTGTTAACCAGCTTCTTGCATTCAGTCGTAACTGGAGACTTTTTAAATTCATTCAGTTAAATAGCAAAATATCTAGGTGTATTACCAACGGTTATGGAGATGATCCGAAAAACTAAAAGCTTAATTAAAAAATTCTAGTTTTACTAATAATAATTATTACTACCTAATATAAGGATATCAAATTATTTCATATAACACAAACATATACACTACCCACTTACAACTTACAATATTTTTTTCTTGTCTCTGCTTAACTCCTTTAATGGATTTCTACTTATTTTTTAGAATTTCCTAATCACAATACTATATATTTTTAATCAATCCTTAAATAATCTCTTCCATAACATAATGGTTACTATAACAGTAAATATAATATTAAACCATAATGAATAACCCAGATACTTTAAGAGAATATGAAGCCCAGCAAGTAATCCACCTATTAATAATGATGCAAATATCATAGTTGTTGACTTAGAAGAATCTTTTTGAGGCTTTAATTCAATTGAAAATGGCAACACATCAAGATGATCTCTAGCTATAATTGTTGTCAATAAAACTAAATTACTCAGCATCAATAACAAATCAACCCATATGTGTACTCCAAAAAATGAGATAAATAAAGAACCAATAACAATTATTAAAGGCAGAGCATATTTTAGTAAGACAACTTTTACCCGCAGTTTACTGAGCATAGAATAACTCTCTATCGGTAAAACCCTGTATATCCAGGCTCCCTTATAATCATCACTATAACTAATAATAGAAACTATGGTAGCTAAAAATATTATGGAAGAGTATAACCACAAATAACTATTCCCTTGTGATAATGTTTCCATAGAATTACTAAGTGAATTAAAGTCTATCTTATCTTTTAAAAATATAAAGGGAAATATCACGGATAATCCTATTGTAGTAGAAATGGATAATTTTAATCTCCTATCCTGTGATAATATATTTCGATAAAAACGTAAAAATATATTCTCCATTCTTGAATTACAAAAATACCTACTTATTTTAAAAGTCACTCTATCTCTTAAATATAAAAACCTTGCTTTTCTACCAGAACTATTACTCATCTTGGAAAGATTTCTTTCGAAAAATGGAGTTATAGCTTTATTATATAGTAGCAATCCTACTATGGGTATTATCATCGCAAAAATCGATAAAATAATATAAATCAAAGAACTATCATTCCCTAGTATCAATTGAAAAGGTGCAGCAAACCAGGCGGGAGGTAATAAAAATACCCACCAACTAGGGTTAAAAACAATATCCTGATTAAAAATCTCAAAGGCATCTCCAACAAACTGATAACTTATAAGAAGCAATATCGATATACCTATCTGTACATAATTAATAATATCCTTTAACTTCTCTCCATCAAAGAAATGAAGTATAAAACCATAAAGAAATGAAGTCAAGACTATAATAATACACAGAATAAAGAATAATTCTAGTATTAGTATTAACCCAAATAATAAACCCTCAGTAATAATCCCTGCTATTATTGTAGGAGTTATATATGCCATAGTTATCATAAATAAGTAGATAAAGATATGTACCATTTTTGTGACATTTACGGTTCTTGAATCAATAGGTCTAGATAGTAAAATGTTTTTATCCTTTAAGTCTAATAACACTGAGGAAAAATCAGATATCATAATAGATGTAACCATAAAGATTAAAACAGCGAAAATAAAAGTCATTCTTATAAAAATAGATGCTGGTATAAAAAAGAATACCAAAAACATCAATCCGATAAAAACATATATTAACATGGTTTTTCCATAATTATTATCATCTGTTTTATCTTTATTAGTATTTATAATTGTCGAGCTCCGTCTCCTATCCATAGCCAGTTTAACCTGGAGTATTTTTCTCATCATTGGGTAATCCACACCCAGGAGCTGAAAAACCCACTTAATCTTATCAAGTATTTTTAAAGAAAGGTAATTTTTCATTTATTCCACATCCTCTATTACATTGAGGATGTCACTGGCAATTTCTATATGTTTGTCAAAGCCTGTTAATTTATTAAATACACCTTCCAAAGAGCCTTGTCGACTCTTTGACTTTAATTCTTCAAAACTTCCGTCTGCCACTATTTGACCCTGATCAATTAATAAAATACGGTCACTTATCTTTTCAACAACCTCCATAATATGTGAACAATAAAAAATAGTTTTACCACTTTCAGCAAATTTATTTAATATTTCTTTAAAGATCATAACAGTGTTTGCATCCAGTCCACTTAGAGGCTCATCTAAAAACAAGATATCCGGGTTATGTAATATACTTGCAATAATAAGGACTTTCTGTTTCATACCCTTTGAATAGGATGAAATCTGTGCATGATAACTATCTTCTATTCCAAAAAGCTTCATCATTTTTTTTGCTTTTTTATCTGCTTGCTCAAGTTCCATTCCATAAACCTGTCCCAAAAAGCTCAAGTATTCATATGCAGATAGGCTTTCATATATTTCGCCGATCTCTGGTACATATCCAATCCTCTTTTTATAGTCAACTCCACTTTCAGCAATATCTTTACCAAAAACCTTTACTGTACCCTGATAGTCTTCGATTATCCCTAACATTATTTTAACAGTAGTACTCTTACCTGCACCATTAGGACCAATATATCCAATTATCTCTCCTGGGTTTATTTTAAGATTAATACCCTTTAGTACTTCATTATTATCATAACTTTTTTTTAGTCCATTTATTGTTATAACTGGATTACATTTTTTTTCTTTCATTTTTCTATCTACCTCCACATATATTCTTATGCATTACGTTAGTAACTTTTTTAACTATTCATACCACTCTCATATATTTTACGGACTAAATCCTCAGTTTCAGGTTCGTAAATACTTAAATCTATAATGTCATACTTCCTTGTCAATTGGGTAACTGCTTCTGCAACAGATATCTCGTTTTTTAGAAAAGTAAACCATTTAACCTGTCCTTCATCTTTTGCTATATTTAATCGAGAATCTGCTATATTTATATTGTTTTCGTTAAATTGAACCATTATTGTATATTTACGACCGTGCTTTTCCTTGAAATTATCCAATGATCCATCATATATTATTTTCCCATTATCTATCATTATTAACCTATCACAGATATGTTCAATATCATCCATATCATGTGTAGTCAAAATAACTGTAGTATTTTTTTCTTTGTTTATCTCTTTAATAAAATTCCGGATCTTATTCTTGACAACTACATCAAGTCCAATCGTTGGTTCATCAAGATAAAGAACATCTGGGTCATGTAGTAGAGCAGCAGTTAGATTAGCCCTCATCTTCTGTCCCAGGCTTAAAGTTCTAACAGGTTTCCTAAGGAAATCACTCATCTGTAATAGTTCTACATAAAATTCCAAATTATCATTAAACTTACCTTCGTCTATTTTATACATTTTCCTGAACAAATCAAAGGTCTCTTCCATAGGAAGGTCCCAGTAAAGTTGTGATCTCTGTCCAAATACTACCCCCATGTTCATAGAATTTTCTTTCCTGTTCTTATAGGGTACCTTGCCATTTACAAGCACTTTCCCAGTACTGGGTAGTAAGATACCAGCTAGTGTTTTTATTGTTGTAGATTTACCGGCACCATTTGGACCAATATATCCAACCAACTCACCTTTCTTTATTGAAAAAGAAATATCATCTATCGCTTTCTTCACTTCGTACTTCCTTTTAAATAGAGACTTTATAGAACTACTTAAGCCCTTTTCCCTTTTATATACTTTAAAATACTTTGATAAATTTTTTACCTCAATAAAAGCCATGTTATCACCTCACCTAAATTTATATATATTGAGTTCTTATATTTTCCAGATTAGGAACCAGTACTTTTATAGTGTTTAATAGCAAGATTCCAGAAAAGAACGGCTATTGTCATTAATATTAACCCCACCAGTGGTGACAAATATTGAATAATTGGGTGGAAAATGAGGAAATCATCTTTATTCAAGAAATATTGGGCAGGATAAAAACTTATAAATCCATATGGTATTAGTAATGTAAGTAATACTTGGATAAATCTATTATAAATAGATAAAGGATAACGTATGAACTCCTTCAAATTCCATAATAGAAATCTTGTCAAACCTTGATTCTCAACAACCCAAAATACAGGAATAGTTGTAATTAAAAAGGCTGCTCCCTGTATCAAAGCCCCACTTAAAATTATAATTAGCAATATAACTATATTTGCAAAATTGATACTTACTCCCAGATTATAAAGGCATATTAATATAGTAATAATTGATAGTGATAGATGACTAACATATGCAGTGTTAAAACTACGTGTTATTAAATATAAAAGACTATTTAAAGGTCTGATCATTACTTCATCAAAGCCCCCTGTCCTGATTAAAACAGGTAATTCCTGTGATAGATTGAAAAAGAAAAAACCAGCAACACCATAGGAAAAAAGATTGATTGCATATAGAAACATCACCTCAAAAGGTCCCCATGCTCCAATTGTCTTAAATTGATTGATCATAATCCAGATTATTAAGAATTCTGCTCCATATGATATAAATTGAGCAATAGCCCCAGAAATAAAGGAACCCCTATATTCTGCGACAGACTGTATTCTGATCTTAACAAATTCAATATATAAACTTATGTAATACATATTATCCTCCAAAAATAGTAATCTTTTTTTGTGCCTTAATCCATATAAATCTCTCGATAATAAATAAGGTTAAAATCCAGAAAAACTGTAAATACAATATTGATATTGATTCCTGTATAGATATCTTCTTTAAATAAATGTTTATTGGCTCAAAGGCAATTAAGCGAAAGGGGAGATAGATACTTATTTTATATAAGAAATCAGGATAAAACCATAAGGGAACAAGGGTACCACCAAAAAGCTTAGTTACCGCACCTAGATACCAATTTACATACCAGGAGTTCTTTAGCCAAAAGGCTAACATACCCAGTATATAATTCAAATTGTACATAATAATCACACCATTGAGTACAGTTATTAAAAAAATTAGGAAACGGAAATCAAAGTCAGGCAAACTAAACCCCCATATATAAGATGCAATTATACAGGTAGGAATAATAGTAAAAATGACCTGAAAAAGTTTTCCTCCAAAATCCTCTGATATAAAGTATAATTTAAGATTTATTGGTTTTATAAAATCATTGACTATTTCACCAGAATTAATTCTATTACCCATAGTTGTCCCAATATCTGTATTTGATAGTGAATTTATGAACAAATTCAAGATAACAAAATTAATCATGTCAGTCAGCATTATACCATTAACTGTTCGATTTGTTTGAAAAAGGGCCTGCCATACATTTACCTGAATAAATACCATTAAGAGATTTGCTATAGTCGTAAGAAAAAAATTTACACGATAAGCAAATCTTTGCTGAAAGGCCTTTTTTATATACTCAAGATACAACACAAAATATCACCATCTTCTATCCTTCTTATTTATTATAAATTCTACTATCACTTATTATAATTTATAACCACTATTTATTACTTCTATTAATTTACAAAAAATCCTTTTTTAATATAAATTTATTATGTAATTACCAATGTTTACTTGATATTCTTCGGCGCAAGTCCACGAAGATTCCTTCATAGAAACTAGCATATATAAAGCTTATGCTAAATTTATCCCTAGAAATCAAAAAAAGCCGATGACATAAAAAATTCACCACCGACTAAATATATCTAATTTACTTTAAACATTATAACCGTAATAGGCATTAATATATATTTCCTTAAGTTCCTTTACTAATGGCATTCTTGGATTGGCAGTAGTACATTGGTCTTCAAAGGCTTTATCTGCTAACTCATCAACAACATTCATAAATTCCTCTTCAGCGATACCACAATCCTTAATAGATAAAGGCATATTTAGGTCTTTAGATAATTCAATAATTTGGTTTATTAAACATTTAACATTTTCTTCTGGATTAGTACAGGGTAAACCAAGGTATTTTACAATCTCGGAGTATTTGTCATCTGCTATATAATACTCATATTTAGGAAAAGAGTTAAACTTTGTAGGAAGGGATGCATTATATTTTATTACATGTGGTAATAAAATTGCATTTGCCCTACCGTGTGGTATATGAAACTCCCCTCCCAACTTATGGGCAAGACTATGATTGATTCCCAGAAAGGCGTTTGTAAAGGCCATACCAGCAATACAGGAGGCATTATGCATCTTCTCCCTAGCTTCCTTGTCTTCTCCATTCCTATATGCCCGTGGTAAATAATCAAAACACAACTGAATCGCTTTCATAGCTAGACCATCCGTATAGTCTGAAGCCATAACTGAAACATATGCTTCTATAGCATGTGTTAAAACATCAAGTCCTGTATCAGCAGTTACACTTGCTGGTAAACTCTGTACAAACTCTGGATCAATAATAGCAACATCAGGTGTTAATTCATAATCTGCTAAAGGATACTTGTTCTCATTTTCTGGATCTGTAATAACGGTAAAAGAAGTAACTTCAGAACCAGTACCAGATGTAGTTGGGATTGCTACCAGTTTTGCTTTTTTACCTAGAGATGGATATTTAAAAACCCTTTTTCGGATATCCATAAACTTCATACGGAGATCATCAAAATCTGTATCAGGGTGTTCATAAAATAACCACATTGCTTTAGCGGCATCTATTACTGAGCCCCCTCCTAGAGCAATGATAACATCCGGTTTAAATATATTAATTGCCTCAACCCCAGTTTTGACTGTCTGTACTGTAGGGTCTGGCTCAACCTCATCGAATATTTCTGAATGTACATAATTCCTACCCTCTCTTTTACGGAGGTGATATAACGCTTTATTAACATAACCATATTCCATCATAGTCTTATCAGTGACAATAAACGCCCTTGAAATATCAGGCATTTTTGATAGATACTGTATTGACCCAGGTTGAAAGTAAATTCGTTCTGGAATCTTAATCCATTGCATATTATACCTTCTATTTGCCACACGTTTCTTATTTATTAAATTCACGGCAGTAATATTTGCAGTAGTACTATTTCTACCAAAAGACCCACAACCTAAAGTTAATGAAGGCATATTTGTATTGTATAGATCACCTATAGCGCCATGACTTGAGGGTTGATTTGTTATAAGGCGACCAGTGTTAACACTTTCAGCAAAACGTTCAATAACTACCTCATCATTTGAATGAATAACCGCTGAATGACCCGAACCACCAAATTTAACCATCTCAACTGCACGTTGTATCCCTTCTTCTGACCCACTCACTCTATAACAGGCTAAGACTGGGCTCAACTTCTCCCGTGACAAGGGATAATCTGGACCTACACCTAACAATTCAACTACTAGAATTTTTGTATCCTCCGGGACATCAATTCCAGCCATCTTTGCGATCTTATATGCTGACTGGCCAACTATTTCAGGATTCATCGATTCCTTTTCTTTATTTATTGCAATATCTTCTAATCTGCTTACCTTATCTTCTCGAACAAAATAACAACCATGTTTTTGCATATATGAAGTAACTTCTTCATATATTTCGTCATCAATTATTACAGCCTGTTCAGAAGCACAGATCATTCCATTATCAAAAGACTTTGAAAGTATTAAATCAGTCACAGAACGTTTGATATCTGCCGTCTTTTCAATATAGCAGGGCACATTACCAGGTCCAACACCTAGAGCTGGTTTTCCTGCACTATAAGCGGCCTTTACCATTGATGAACCCCCTGTTGCCAGTATTAAAGATATACCATCATTCTTCATTAATGACTGGGTAGCCTCAATAGATGGTTCTTCAATCCATTGAATGCAATTTTCTGGAGCACCTGCTTTGATTGCAGCATCTCTCATTACCCTAGCAGATTCTACACTACATTGTTGTGATGCAGGATGGAAAGCAAATATTATAGGGTTCCTGGCCTTTATAGCAATTAGACATTTGAATAATGTAGTTGAGGTCGGGTTAGTTACTGGTGTAATACCAGCTATGACCCCTACTGGTTCTGCAATTTCATAATAATCTTCTTCCGGATTTTCATCAATAATACCTACTGTTTTGATATATTTTATACTATGATAAATATACTCTGTAGCAAAGAGATTTTTAATTATTTTATCCTCATATACACCCTTATTTGTTTCTTCTACTGCTAATTTAGCTAATCTCATATGATTAGCTAAACCTGCTAATGCCATTTCTTTTACGATATGATTTATCTGATCCTGATCTAGTTCTTTCATACCTTTTAGAGAGTTTTTTGCCTTCTCAACTAGTCTTTCTACTCTTAGCGGAACAGTATCTTTTTTATCTTCAATATTCTCTTGTAATTTATTATCTTGTAGCTTACTCTCTTGTAATTTATTATCTTCTCCCCTATCTATAATCTTTTTTTCAGTCTTTAAATCCTCTTCGAGAACAGCAAATTCATAATCATATTTGTCAAATTCATTATGCATATATATACCTCCTTAACCATATCATTTGTATTTAACTGAAAAATTATTAACAAAAAATACAATGTAATATAAAGAAGATATGGCTACTCAGATGAAGTGTTTTTTATGAATCTTTAGCCCCACTTATTTAGAAACTTGGCAACACCCATCCCTACTTGTGTAAGCCCTAAAGGATGACCTAATAGAACAGCGCTGAGCCTGAGAAACATTGTAAATCCCTTGATATAATGTTGGATTAAGCTTACATCATAACATGCTAAATACTGTACATTTATAAATAATTAATGATATAATAATAGCAAAACAATGACAGGGTGATATAATGGTTGACGAAAATAAGAAAAACAACAAATATAATGAAGAAATTAATGTATTAATAGTTGATGATCATCCTTTTTTTCGCCAGGGAATATGTCTTTATATTGAACCAATAAAAGATATATCTATAGGTGCTGAGGCAAGTAATGGTCAGGAAGCGATTTCTTTACTAGTAGATCATAAGTTTGATGTTATTTTAATGGATTTGCAAATGCCTGAAAGAGACGGTATTGAGGCCACTAGAAAAATACTAGATATGAATCCAGATATAAAGATCTTAATCATGACAAGTTTTAATAGTTGGGATAAGGTATACCAGGCATTACAGGTCGGCGCCGCTGGATATATACTTAAAGATGCAGAACCTGAAGAACTGATGGCAGCTATCAGGGCTGTTGCTGCAGGAGGTAACTATTTTGGTTCTGAAGTTACTGGTGAAATAATGCAACAATTATCAGGAAAGATCTTAAACAATAGATCAAATAAATCAGATGATAAATTAGCTAGTAATTTAGATAGTAAATCTACTAAGGAAGAAAAAAACTCTGATTTAATTGAACCATTAACAGAGAGAGAGTTAGAAGTCCTTCAATACTTAGGTAAGGGACTTTCAAATAAGGCTATTGCTGAAATCTTAATAATAAGTGAAAAAACAATTAAAACACATGTCTCAAATATTTTTTCAAAGCTACAGGTCAATAGTCGTACAGAAGCTGTAGTCTATGCTATTAGATATGGACTTATTGAACAGGGAGGCGATTAGGATGTATGACTTTCAAAAAAGAAAAAAGGATAAATACAGGGATGAAATGTATAATATCACAAAAGAACGAGCAGGATATGGACGAAGCTTTAAGATAAGCAGCCTTTTTGGTTTTGGCTTCGGTCTTGTCTTTATGGCAATCGTTCTCATAGTCCAAAAGGGGCAAAATCTTTTTATTTATATATTACCCTTGCTATGTGGTGGTGTAGCAGGTTTGGCAGGCCTTATAGGTAACTATATGGATTCAGTCTTATCTAGAAAAGGAATATTGAATGAATTGTCAAGAAGAATTCTTGTCTTTCTAATAGTACTACCCTTCTCTATTCTAATAACCTTGTTAGGTATATATTTATTTGACAATAACTTCAGTGTTCCCTATCTATTACATAATAATTTATTATATGGAATGCTATTAGGCTGTATCTTTGGGCTTTTTGTAATGTTTCTAGAATATCATACCTGGAAAACCAAAAAAAGAATGTTAACATTAGAGCTTGAAAATAAATATTTGGAAGAATTAGCAGAGAAAGATGAACTTTTAAAAGAGACGAGTAAGAGTCTATATATTACAGAAGAGAGAAACCGTATGGCTAGAGAACTTCATGATTCTATCTCACAGGGAATTCATGGTGTTATTTATTCTACTAAATCTCTTCAATATCATTTAAGTCAGGATGAAATAGATATTACCAAACTAAAGGAAATCACAGATCACCTGGAAAAGACTGCTGATGTTACTTTAAGTGAACTAAGATCAATGATACTTGAACTAAAGCCAGCCCTTCTTGAAGACCGAGGACTATACCAGGCACTGACTCTCTTACTAGATCTTTTTTCTAAAAGACAAGAAATTAATATTAAACAGGAAATAGATGAAATAAGTGAATTGATACCAGAACAGGAAGTTGCCATATACCGTATTGTTCAAGAAGCACTTACAAATATTCAAAAGCATTCTGCTGCAGATCAGATTATAATAAAGCTGAAAAAGAAGGAAGGACAAATACTATTAATCATTAAAGATAATGGCAAAGGTTTTGTAGTTGATGATAAGATTTCTGGGAACGGATTACAAAACATGAAGATACGAAGTCAAAAGAATGGTGGGAAAATGGAAATTAAGTCAGATCCAAAGAGTGGTACAACAATTAAAGTAATATTTTGAGGAAACACCCTTAACCCAAATAAACCGTAGTGAAACCTTCCTTAATCTTACTAATTAAAACAACTAATTTAAAAAGAGGCAACGCCAAAAACATGCTACCCCTTTCTAGATTATATTTTTAAGAATTTTTAATCAAAATAATAAGTATAACAATTCAACATTGAATTAATCAAAGCACTTAGCTATTAACTAGAAAAGTAAAAACACAAAGTTTTGAATAAGTATTCTTACTCTGATTCAGTACTCCATGTTTCTAAAAATTCTAAGATACCCTCTTTAGTGGGACTCTTAGCATTTCTTACGTAAAAACCTGAAGTAGATACTCCCATCACTAATGATAATTGCATTGGTAAACCTAAGGATTGAGCTAAACAGAAACCAGCATTAAAATTGTCTCCAGCTCCTGTAGTTAGCTTTGGATTGGCTGTATATGGGCCAACAGTCTCATAATATTCCCCATTACAATATGCACCGGCTTTCTCTACAGGATGTACAACTAAGCAATAAATATCTAATTCTTTAGCAACTTTTGTTGTTAACTCCTCTAAATCCACTGCATCATTATCCAAGTTAGCTACATCTATACCTAAGACCTCGGCAATTTCGACTGCTTCTTTCTTATTTAATCCCAAGATAACCTGAAATTCTGGACTAAATCTTTCTAAAATCTTTAGCGCCTCACCTATTGCTTCATTAGTTCGCTTCTCTGGATCTGCTAAGTCAAAAAAGGCTATTCTCCTCTTATCTTTATTCTTAATTAATGGAAAAACCTCTTCTATTAACCCTTCCCATATAGCATTCATATATGGAACCATTGTCCAATTTTCTAGTCCTAATAAATCTGTATCATCTAATAATTCGGCTAAGTCATTTACATCAATTTGCTCTTTAATATTATCCCAATTAATATCTTTTAAAGTCTCAAGTTTACCAAGCATCAATTTTCCATCTTCAAATTCTACTGCATCTGTATGACCTGGGTTTGCTACAGATATTATATCGGTACAGCGTTCTGCCATATCTTTGAATACTGGATGAATATTAGGTTGGCCAAGTGCACCAATATATGTAACCTTATTACCATATTCAACTAAGGCATTTGCTAAAATAGGTCCATTACCACCAAGTTTAACCTGTACTGGTACAAACTCAATATTTGCACTTAATCCTGCAGCTTTTAAAATTCTTTCTCCTAGATCATTAATAGTCTTTAATCTAGAATAATCTACTACAGTTTCTCTAGTGTCCACTACATGAATAATTTCATCTACAAAACCATCAACCCCAATAACAGCATTTATACTTAAAAAGTCTTTATCTTCAAGGGCTGTAAGCAACTGGGATATTTCTTGCTGTAAATCCTGTTTCTTCATTTTAAATCCTCCTTAGACGTATCTAGTATATACATTTAAAAAAATACTTTATTATTAATTCAACAAACATATTAAAATTCCTTCTTAAAAATATAATTAAAATTAAATAACAACAAATAAATTCAAGTTACATATAAAATCTACTTTCATATATATAATAAATTCAACTTACAAATAAATTACGTAATTTTGCACAAGAGTTTTGTATTAGACATATATATAGATATATATCACCCATAAGAACTTGACCCCTATAAATAATCAGGGAGCAGATAAACTGCTCCCTTTATTAATATAATTATATTTATTATATTTTATACTTCTTTAATAATTGGCTCGCCATCAATTAATGAACGATAATCATCTAATGATCCATCATTAAGACAACATTCAATTATTTCTCTTCCTAAAGGTGATAAGTCGGGAACAAGGAATTCTTCTAAACATTCTTTGAAGAAATCTGATAAAATCTTTGCACCCTTATCATAACCCTCTATACCTACCTCTTCCTGCCTATGAACCTGTAAGAATTCTTTCTCTATATATTGACCCTCTACTAGTAACTCCCTCAAGGCGAAACCAAGTAATGGCAATCGTGCAGATGTAAGTTGTTTTTTTGTAAACCAGGCCCCTCCTCTACGCGCTAAATATTCACGAGCAATCCATTCAGGCATAAATCCAACCTTCCACGCCCCAATATGTTGATTCGGAGTTAAGATATAACGAACCTTAGGAGTATCCAATATCTGTTTTAATAATAAGT
>JADQBV010000030.1 GCA_016278415.1 Halanaerobiales bacterium | reverse complement strand
GGAATATTAATATTAAATGACCTTAAAATAGCTGAAATACCAAATACAATTAATAACGTTCCCCAAAATAAATTTGTTGATAAAAATCCTATTTTCATAAACTAACCCCCAAATTTTTATTTATATATTAATATAATAATTCTATAAATTTATGCTATTACCTTCTTAATTAATACAAAAAATCTATCTTTAATATATATTTTTATTTTGTGAATATTTAATGAAACTAAAATATTTAAGATATAAAAAATGAAGCTGTTTATTATATGAATAACAGCTTCATTCTTGTGAAGTTATTTTTATATTACTTAGACAAACTTTATAATATTTTATCTTCGAAATTTAAGAACGTAGTAGAGTTATATATTAATTATTAATCATGTCTGACACCTGTGACACATCTTTATCGCCTCTACCCGATAAATTAATGATAATTATTTGTTCCTTATCAAGTATAGGTGCTAATTTTACTGCATATGCTATCGCATGTGCACTTTCCAATGCAGGTATAATACCTTCTACACGAGATAATAAGTTAAATGCATCAAAGGCCTCTTGGTCGTTAACGTTAACATATTTAGCTCTACCTGAATCTTTTAAATAACTATGCTCTGGTCCAACACCTGGATAATCAAGTCCTGCTGCAATTGAGTGGGTAGGAGATATTTCTCCTTCTTCATCTGAAATCATATAGCATTTAAATCCATGAATGACTCCAGGTTTACCAAAAGAAAGAGGTGCAGCGTTATCCCCAGCAGAACTACCACGTCCACCTGGTTCGACTCCTACTATTTTTACTGATTCATCTTTAACAAATGGGTAAAACAATCCAATAGCATTACTTCCTCCACCAACACATGCCAATAAATAATCTGGTAATTTATTTTCTTTTTCTAATATTTGTTTTCTTGCCTCTTTACCAATAACAGATTGAAAGTCCCTAACTATCGTAGGATAAGGATCAGGACCAACAGCAGAACCTAACATATAAAAGGTATGATCTTTATTCTGTATTAGGTCTTTTAAGGCCTCATCAACAGCATCTTTTAGTGTTCTTGAGCCAGTCGTAACAGCTTTTACCTTTGCTCCTAATAACTCCATTCGGAAAACATTAAGGTGTTGTCGTTTAGTGTCAACCTCCCCCATGTATATGATACATTCCATACCTAGTAAGGCACATACTGTGGCTGTAGCAACACCATGCTGACCTGCTCCAGTTTCCGCAATGATACGTTTTTTCCCCATTCTTTTTGCCAGTAAAGCTTGTCCTAAACAATTATTAATTTTATGTGCACCAGTATGATTTAAGTCCTCTCGTTTCAAGTAAATTTTTGCTCCATTTAGTTTCTTGCTTAAATTTTCAGCGAAATATAATGGGTTTTCCCTTCCAACATAATCCTTCAGATAGTAATCTAATTCTTTTTTAAAATCTGGATCATCTTTGTACTTAAGATAAGCCGCCTTCAACTCATCTAATGCAGGATATAATTCCTCTGGAACAAACCTACCGCCAAATTCACCAAAAAATCCCTCTACTAGTTTTGCATCTGTTGACATTTATAACCCCTCCCATTTTTTTTATGACTTTACTAGATTCCCATCAAAAACGAGTAGAAAGCCATTAACTTTCTAAAAAGATTTAAATCTCGTGGAGCAAAAACCTGATTAATCTAATATATAAATATAAAACCCTACTATTTTAGAGCAGGGTTAGTTGAAGAAAATTACTTATTGCTAAACTCAACTAAATATGCTCTACTAACTAAACTAGGCCAATACCTAAACTAGGCTAATTTTATTAAATATTTTCACAATAGTTCTATGTGTCTATACTAAAAAACTAAACTAAGCTAATTTTATAAAACTTTTTCTCTGGTCTGTTGTGTTTACACTCGTCTAATATAATTGTAAACTTTAAAAATCGGCAATCATATCTTTTTTTATTTGATCTGCTATTTGATCATTCTTTAAATAACTAACTATTGCTAGGGCAAATTCAAGAGCAACTCCTGGACCTCTGCCTGTAATTATATTATTATCAATTACGATTCTATCTGTTTTATATACAGAAGATTTTAACTGACTTTCAAATCCTGGGTAACTGGTAATTTGTCTATTTTTTATAATCCCAGCTTCCTCCAATACTATAGGAGCAGCACATATAGCAGCGATTAGTTTATTGTTTCTATATAGTTCTTTTACAATATTTATAATTCTTAAATCATTTCTTAAATTAGCGGCACCAGGCATACCACCAGGTAGAATAATACCATCAAGTTCAGTAATATTAATATTACTGAGCGTATAATCCGTAATAATTTCTAGATTATGTGCTCCTATTACCGTCTCTTTATCTAGTGTTACTGTAAGAACATCAATCTCAGCTCGTCTTAATACATCAACATTAGTGATTGCTTCTACTTCTTCAAAACCGTCAGCAAATGGAACCATTATTTTCATTATAATTATCATTCCTTTCACTGCACTCAAGGCACAAAATTTAATTAAACAAACTATTTACTTATAAATTATTTATACATCTATATAATACTAGTTAAAACTACTACTCTGTATAGCAAGCAATTATTTCAGCATAATACAATGTATGATAATTCTTATCGGGATACCATTGATCATTTAAATTTTGATTTAACGTACTATCGTCCAAATTTTGTTTATATAATATATTACATTCAAAATGTAAATTAGATTCAGCAATAATTGGTGTTTTTACTTTTTTCCCTTTAACCGGAGTTAAATTGCATTCTTTAAACTTATCGAATTCTCGCCCAGAATTACTTCCACAAAAGATTAACTCTTTCTTTAGATTATTATCTTCTGGAAAGCTAATAGTAAATTCATCAGTATTTTCTATTAAATCATATGTATATCTGGATTTTCTGACCATAACCATAAAAATAGGTTTACCCCATATCATACCAACACTACCCCAACCAATTGTCATTGTATTTAATTTATCATTATTTTTTACAGTCAGAAAAGCACCTTTTCCTATATTATTCATAACATAATTAGCATAATTAGAGTATTCAAGTTCTTTCATTGGATTCGCCTCCTTTTCAATAAAACTAATAAGTAATTTACCATATTTAAATTTGTTCCATAATAATCTTTATTTAATTAATTACTATATATAGATAATACCAATTTTATAGATGAAAATCAAATATTTTTAAGTTTCCTAAGTCTTTTTTTAGTATCTTTATATTTATAATTTATTGTTAAGATTTTTTCATATTCCTTTTTTGCTAAATAAGATTTGCTATATTCTTCAAGAGATAAAGCTAATTGATATCGTCCTTCTAAATTAAATTCAACTGGAAAGTTTTTGGATCTTCTACGAGTTTTCCTTAATATAGCAATAGAAGATTTAAGTAAACCCTCTTTTCGGAAGGCTCTTCCTAAAAGTAATAATGAATATTTACAAATAAGATCATTACTATTTAAATTCTGAAGAGTTATAATGGCTTTAGAATAGTTTTCCGTCTTAAGATATAACTCCCCTAATAGTAGCATTTGTATTGGACTTTTATTATCTAATGTTAGTAACAGATTTAATGATTGTTTATCTTGACCCATTTTACTAAGAATTAAAACTAAATATAGAACAAAGCCAAAATCATTATCATTTATATATAAAAATAGATTTCCATATATTTTATCGTTAAAATTAATTTTGATTTTATATTTATTAAAAAATTCACCTAATGAATCTAAATTATTTATAATTTTGTCTAAGAAATCTTTCTTAGTATCTAAATCTGGGTGCACAATTAAAAGCATAGTATATATATCAGTTAAGAATTTCCCCTTTTCATTATGTTTATTAAGTAGATTTAATGCTTTTTCATATTTTTTTTTATTTATAAAAGAAATTGATTTAAATAAACACCTTTCATTTTTATTGAGAAATGTTTTTTTAAAGAGGTTTAATCTTTTGTATAAATTACTATATTCTTTATCAATATTTAGATTTATATTATTATTGTAATACAAATCGTTACTAGGGCAATTTATAAACTTTTCGTCTTCTTTAAAATAAAAACTAATATCAATATTGTCTATCTTATTATTAAAGAGAATTCCCATTGTTTTATCCTCCGTATTATAATTTCTTATAATAAAATAATCTCTTCTTTTTATAATTAATATCTCATTAGTATTTCTTGATTACATTTTATTATAGGGTTTATTTGAGCCATCAAAAGAAGGGATAATTATAATGTAATTGAGTTATAAGTAAAATATTAATTACTGAATAGTATAACTATAATTTCAACAAAGATCTGCAAAATCCTCTAATATAAAAGTACTATTATAGAATGAAAGTATCTTTACAATAGTTATAGGATATAATAATGAAATAAAGTAATATAGTAGATAGTTTTTATACATAGAGAGGATGATAATTATTATAAGTGATATTATGACTGAAATGTCAACATCAATTATTAACAAGAAACTTGAAGAAATGAAAGAGTCTAATCCTGATCAGTACGACCAGACCTTGAAAATGTTTATTAATAGTGCAAAGTTAGCTATTAATTTCATGAAAGAAAGCCCAGAATTCCGTAGTGTATTTGATGAAATCCATAGCGAATTTTTAAATTATCCTGAGAGTAAAAATACTATTAAAAAAGCTATAGAAGTAGGGAAAAAGGAAATGAATTCATCTGTTTAATTTAGGACCTTTTTTACTCTCTTAAGATAAAATGTTTCTTAGTATTTTATTAGGATAGATATAAGTGATCTACTTTGATAATATTCGATCTCGATAAATATCTGTAACTATAACTCTAACTACTGCATATGTTGGTACAGCAAACAATGCCCCAAGGATACCAAAAAGCATAACAAAAGATAGAACAACAATAATAACCATCAGAGGGTGGATACTTAATCTATTACCTTGAATTTTAGGTTGAATCACATTACCTTCTACCTGTTGTGTAATAATTAATACCAGGATTATTTTAAACACCATAAACAAATTAGTAGTTATACCGATTAAGATGGCAGGGATAATACCTAGCATAGCCCCTATAAAGGGGATAAATGAAGTAAGCATAGTAATAATCGATAATATTAATGCATTAGGCATTCCTATTATTAAATACCCTATATAGGTTAAAAGACCGATGATAAAAGCAATTATTAATTGCCCACCAATATATTTAGATAATGTATCATCAATTTTCTTTAATATTTCATCTGCTTTTTGTCTTTTATTATCAGGAAATAATTTTAAAATTATTTGATATATATTTTTATCGTCTTTTAGAAAGTAATATAGGATTAAGGGAATTAGCACAATAATTGTACCGATATTTGTTATAGTAGAAAAGAAACCAATAATATTATTTCTGAACCCATCTAATATGCTCTCGACTAAATTAGTTAATTTTTGATCTAATTGAAAGGACTCTACAAAACTCATAATGCGTTGATCGCCATCTATTGCATTATTAATACTATCTCTAACTGAATCATAGTAAGCTGAGAAGTTAGAAAATTGTTTACTTAAACTTCTTATTTGAGTTTGTATAATACTTCCACCAAAATAACTTACAGTAATTATCAATAGTATCAATAAAAAGAAAGTAAGAATAATAGCTATAGTTCTATAACGTACTTTTTCAGTCAAAAAGTTTACCATTGGCCTTAATAAATAATACAGAAAAAAACTAACTAACAGAGGGATTATCAAAAATGAAAAAAGAGCTCTAAGCGGTCCAAAAATATAATCCACCTGATTAAACAGAAATAGAATTAGTAATACTAGAATTATACCAAAAGAAATTTTAAAAAACTTGTTATCAAACATTAAATCAATCCCCTCTATTTATAGCTATTTATAAGATATAAAATTTAATATATTAATTGATTTTATATCTTTTTTCTTCATTAATAGATTTTGTATCCTTCTTCTTCTATGTAATTATATACTTCTGCAGCATGCTCTTTATTCCTTGTTTCAATTTCAAGCTCTACTTCGGTGTCATCAATAGATACACCAGGTTGATAGTGGTGATGATTAATAGAGATAATATTGGCATCCAAAGAAGCTAATACCGATAACAATCTTGATAGACTACCAGGCCTATCTTTAATACTAGTTTTTATTATAGATTTTCTTCCTGCCTTAAATAACCCACGTTCTATTATTCTACTAATAATGTTAAAGTCTATATTACCACCCGTTAATACGGGAACAATCACTTTATTTTTTACTTGTAGCTTATTATTTAATAATGCAGCAATAACTGTTGCTCCCGATCCCTCTACAACCATTTTAGCTCGCTCCATTAACATTAGTATTGCTCCAGCAATCTCCTCATCGCTTACAGTTATTATATCGTCCACATATTTCTTACAAATATCAAATGTAATATCTCCTGGTGTTTTAATTGAAATCCCATCAGCGATTGTATTAATCTTTTCAAGTGAAAGTAAGCGACCTTTGTCTATAGAATTTTTCATAGAAGCTGCGTTAGAGGCTTCAACACCTATTATTTTAATATCTGGTTTTATTGCTTTTGCTGCAAGTGCTATTCCAGAGATAAGGCCACCACCTCCAATAGGTACTAATATAATATCTGTTTCTGGTAGCTGGCGCAAAATTTCTAATCCTATTGTACCCTGACCAGCAATTACATCAAGGTCATTAAAGGGATGTACAAAAATAGAATCACTATTCTGTTGCAATTCTAATGCCTTTTTAAACGTTTCATCAAAAACGTTACCATATAATAATACTTCAGCACCATAATTTTTTGTTGCTGTAACTTTAGCCATAGGTGCATTTTTAGGCATTAAAATAGTCGCTTTTATTCCATTTTCACTAGCAGCAAGAGCAACACCTTGGGCGTGATTACCTGCAGATGCAGCAATAACACCACACTTCTTCTCATCATCACATAATTTTGTGATTTTATTATAAGCCCCTCTTATTTTAAAAGAACCTGTCTTTTGTAAATTTTCTGCTTTCATATGTACCTTATTATTACTTAACATACTAAATGTTGTTGAATAATATAGATCAGTTTGATTGATAACTCCCTCTAAATTCTCTGCAACATTTTGAATCTCTTTAAGTGATAAATACATAATATATTTCCTTTCTATTACTTAAGTATATCAATGGAACCTCCGGACCCAAGATAATCAAATTAGTCTTCGACCATAATCATTAGAAGGTAGATTTGATAATGCCAAAAGTCAGGCATCATGCTCACAACAAGTGTTGCGATGCAAGTCGATTTGCTAGTACTGTCCTCAACCATGCGTTTTTAAATAGAAGAGTGCAGTGTTCAGTAATATCTAGAGTGTTTTTACTTGCCAAGACCTTTTAAAAGAATTGCTATTTGCTTAACATAAGAATTTTTAAATTTTGTTCATTTTATATGATTCTATTACAATATTAACATTTGTTGATCTAATAGTAAAGATTATTCATATATATATCATTATACAAAGTCAACTTTATAATACCTTAGGTTATATTTTCTCCCAATCTGCAATATTTCCTTCGATAACAATAAATAAAGGATGTGATTGAGGATTTTTTATTTTTTTTATATCCTCTAGTAAATCAGGAGCTCTCTTTATTAATTTATTTTTTAAATGTTGAAATTCATAGACAATTTGTCTTGAATTAACTGAAATTTTATCTATACATAAACCTTGATCAGACTTCTTTAATTGATCTAATTGCTCTATTTTACTTAAATTAAAGTTAAAATTACGATTTTGTGCTTCTATATATATATAATATAGATAATAACTTATAGCTAACCTAGGATTGTTATGCCTCTTAAAACGAAGCAATTGGGGGTGATTCTTATATCCGCGAGTATCCCCTTTTAAGACCTTTTGTGCTAATAGAGTCTCTCGCCATAAAGCTACAAGACCTTTACTATCCAAGTATTTAGGATTAAGGGACCATAACCTCAATATAATTCTCCTTTCAATGCTATCATTTTATTTATAAGTATAGTAGCTATTCTCTGAGATATATCTATAAAATATTCTTTGGAATACAATAATTAAGTATTACTTCTAACTAATCCAGTATAGTCATATATCATATGCATAATCTAGTATAATATTTTAGGCCCTTCTCCATTTCCTTTGATAATATGCTTAGATATTTTGCACCACAGGCACTACGTATTTAAACAAAGGATACACGAACAGTTTAATGTTGCTTTTTAGTTGAAGCAATCTAAAAACGTCTTCAGTTATGACTGATTATAAGAAATCTCCATTATAAAATCCTTTAATGTAAATATACCTATAATTAAAAAAAATAACAGGAATAGTTCTATTTTTCCTGTTATTTTTGATTCTCAAGAATGATATCGTTTTTCATCTACTACAGGGTAACATAAGGTCAGTAAAAATATGATTAATTATTAAAATACCCTGCTACATCGGCTAATAATTTCATAATAGGTAATTTTTGAGGACAGGCATCCTCACATTGACCACATTCAACACAACTCTCAGCCCTATTTTTTTTGTTCATTTTATGATATTTCTCTTTGTTATCTTGATATTTATCATAGACGTTTGCTTCATTATAAAGATAAAAATTTTCAGGAATATTAACATCGTTTGGACAAGGCATACAATAAGAACACCTAGTACAGGTTACAGGACCGCGCATCTCTTCAGAAATACTTTCAACGATATCTAGTTCTTCTTCTGATAGTTTATTTATATTAGAATTATTAGCGCTTACTATATTTTGTTTTACCTCTTGCATTGTGCTCATACCACTTAAGACTGTAGAAACTTCTGGCTGATTCCACAACCATTGTAAAGCCCAATCAGCAGTTGTTCTATCCCATTCAGAATGATCAATAATCTTCTTGGCTTTTGCAGGTGGTTCAGCTGCTAGAGCGCCACCTCTAAGTGGTTCCATGACTACTACGGCAATTCCTTTATCATATGCATAATGTAAGCCTTTTCTTCCTGCTTGATATTCTGTATCTAAATAATTATATTGGATCTGACAAAAGTCCCAGTTATAGCTATCTACAATATCTTTAAATGTATCATACTCACCATGAAATGAGAACCCAATATTTTTAATTTTTCCTTCAGCTTTTATCTTCTCAACCCATTCAAAAACATTAAGTCTTTTCAATTTCTTCCATCTATCGGCATCCAGTGCATGTAAAAGATAAAAGTCTATATATTCTACATCTAATTTAGATAATTGTTTATCTAGATATTTATCCATATCACTTTTTTCCTCAACCAGCCATACTGGTAATTTTGTGGCAAGCTTTGTTTTATCACGATATCCATCTTTCAAGGCCTTTGCAACCACTATTTCACTATTTCCCTCATGATATGGCCAGGCTGTGTCTATGTAATTAACACCTTGGTCAATAGCAAAACGCATCATTTTTATTGCTTCATCTTCATCAATATCGCTATAGTCGTTGTTATTAATAGGTAACCTCATAGCACCAAATCCAAGGGCAGATACTTTAAAGTCTTTTTCTCCAAATTTTCTAAATTTCATTTTATATTCCCCTCCTATAGACTCTATAAAATATTATAACATTAATGTAAGTGTGTAATATGTAGTACATATTACACTAAAAGAGTCTGTTATTAAGATAAAAGCAGGGAATTTGTTAATTAGAGTACTAGCGAATCAATATGCGTTACAACTTTTTGGGTAGACAGGACGTCGAGGACATTAAAATAATCTCCAAAAAATAAGTAACTATATTTCATATGATAATGGAATTTACATTACATTTGAATTATGAATAAATATTTGTCTATCATCAATGGTTACAAGTCCTTCGTCTCTTAGCTTGGTAAGTGTATGTGTAACAGTCACTCTTGACGCATTTATTATGTTAGCAAGTTCATTATGAGTAAGTTGAAAATCTATCATCCATCCTTCATTAGTTTTGTGTCCATAGTTTTCAGCTAACCTTTGTAATGTACTTAATAGTCTTTCTCTAACATTTCGAAATGCTAAGTCTGACATCTGTTTTGTAGAATGATTTAATTTCTTACTTAAACTTCTAATTACCTTAACTGCTATCTGTGGTTTACTTAAAAACAATTCTTCCATGTCATTCTTAGAACAAATAGTTACACAGGACTCTTCAACGGCTTCACTATTCATTGAGTATAATTCATTACTAAATAATGCTTCTTCACCAAAAACCGCATTATTAACAGCAAACCCAAGTGTTAATTCTTTACCGCTAGCAGAAAGTTTACTTAATTTTATTCTACCGCTAGAAATTATATATATGTTTTCAACAGTATCAAGTTCAAAAAACAAAAATTCACCTGGCCTATATATCTTTTTATTACAAAAAGAAGCAACATTCTCTAATTCATTATCACTTAAATGTTCAAATATTTCTAGATTCTTTATACACTTAAGTTTACCCATTAACATCCACTCCTTTATCTCTTCTATATTATATTTCTATTTAAAATATCAAAACCCTTTTTTAAATTAATCAAGCTTTTATAAGGAAAATAAAAAGCAGCCTTAATATGGCCACTTTTAAATAAATAGAGGTAAATTAAATTTAATATTATCTACAAAGTTAATATGCCTCATGACTCTTAAACTTAAGATTCTAAGTCAGATTATTGTTATATAACTCGACTATATTGGGCTTTATAAAGATGATAATAAGCACCTTTTTTACTTAATAATTGTTCATGACTTCCTTTTTCTATAATTTCTCCATCCTCTATAACAAAAATTCTATCTGCATTTCTTATAGTGGATAAGCGATGAGCAATTACAAAAGATGTTCTCCCTTTTAAGACTATATCTGTAGCTTTTTGAACAAGAATCTCGGTTTGTGTGTCAATACTGGATGTTGCCTCATCTAATATTAATATTTTCGGATCTGATAGTAAAGTTCTAGCAAATGAAATTAGCTGTCTTTGCCCTACAGACAAACGAGAACCACGTTCATTAACTTCAGTTTCATAATCATTTTCCATATTCATTATAAAATCATGGGCGTGGACTGTTTTAGCTGCTTCAATAACTTCTTCATCACTAGCACTAAGATTCCCATATCGAATATTATCCATTAAAGTCCCAGAAAAGATAAATGAGTCCTGCATCATAACACCAACCTGTTTTCTCAAAGACTCAATGGTAACATCCCGAATCTCTATATTATCTATTAATATTTCACCTTTGTCAATTTCATAAAATCTAGTCAAAAGATTAATTATAGTACTTTTACCAGCACCTGTTGCTCCCACAAGGGCTATAGTCTCACCATCTTGAATATTAAAATTCATATTTTTGAGGATTTCAGTACCTTTCTCATAACTAAATGTAACATCTTTAAATTCTATCTGACCTTTTATATCTGGCAGTTCTATGGCTCCAGCTTTATTTGTTATATCTGGTTCAGTATCTAAAACCTGAAAAACCCTTTCAGCAGCTGAATTAGCAATTAAAATTTGATTATAAAAATTACTTAAATTAATAACCGGTTGCCAAAAACGCCATACATACTGACTTAAAGCAATTAAGGCCCCTATAGTAACAGCACCAGTAGACAAATATTGTATACCAAAATAATAAACTAATATTCCACTTGCTGTATTTATAATCATTACAGATGGGAAAACAGAATGTGTCAACATTACCGCTTTCATCCAGGTTTGACGGTATGTATTCAATAAATCATCAAATATATCACTATTTGTATCTTCCCTTACAAAAGCCTGGGTAATCTTCATTCCCGTAATACTCTCATGGATATAGGCATTAAGATTTGAACCCTTTTTCTGGACATTCTGCCACCTTATCCTAATCTTATTTTTCAAAAGGAATATTATGGTAATTAAAATTGGTGCCACCGATAATGTAATTAAAGATAGTCTTAAATGAATACGGAACATTAATACTAAGATTATTATTAAGGTCACTATATCAACAATAATGTTTATAACTCCATTTTTCAACATATTCTGCAATGTATTAACATTATTCATAACTCGAGTTATTATCTTACCAGCTGGTCTAGAGTCAAAATAACTAAATGAAAGATTTTGAATATGTCTAAAAATCTCTTCTCTCAATGTTCGTATTACCTTATGCCCTGTTTTATTTGTAATTATCACTCTGTATCTTGTGCATATACTACTTATGAGAGTAAGTAATAAGTACAATAGTGCTATTATAAGAAGTCCTCTAATATCCCCATTAGCAATATAATTATCTACAGCAATCATTGTCAAAAATGGACTCATTAATTCAGCAACTTTAGCCATTCCCATTAGTAGCAATGATGCCAACACTTCTAACTTGTAAGGTTTTAAATAGCTTAAAAGCCGCCGAATAATGCGAGGATTAACGGTTTCAACAGTTTCATCTTCAAAATATCGATTTCTTGCTGGCATTAACCCATCACCCTATCTTCATTAAAAATATTATCTTCTAATAATTCCTTATATTGCTCTTTATATATATTAAAATATTCACCTTTTACCTTCAATAATTCGTCATGTGTACCTCGTTCTGCTATTTCTCCATCTTTAAGTATAATGATCTCGTCAGCATTTCTTACAGAAGAAATCCGATGAGCTATAATAAAAACTGTACTCTTATTTGACATATTTTCAAGAGACTCTTGAATCATATGTTCTGTTTCCATATCCACTGCAGATGTTGCATCATCTAAGATTAATATTGGGGCTTTTTTTAATAATGCCCTGGCTAAGGAAACTCGTTGCTTTTGACCGCCAGATAAACCCATACCCCTTTCCCCTACAATACTATCATATTGTTCATCCATATCCTCTATAAATTCTTTAGCCCCAGCTAATTGTGATGTTTTTTTAACTTCATCTAATGAAACACTAGGTATTCCGTATGAAATATTCTCATAAATACTTTCCGAAAACAGGAAAACATCTTGCATTACTGATGCTACATGATTACGTAAATACTTTAGATCTATATCCTTTACATCGATACCATCTATAAGTACTTGACCTTCTGAAGGGTCATAATATCTTCCTATCATATTTATCAAGGATGTTTTACCACTACCTGTAGCCCCCATTATTGCAATAGTATCACCGGAATTAGCATGTAATGATATATCTTTCAAAACATAATCCTCGTCATACTTAAGTGATACATTTTTAAATTCCACAACACCGTTAATTTTGTCAGGAATAACAGGATTTGACTTGTTAGTTATTTCTGCTTTTTCTTCTAATATAGAAAAAATTCTTTCCCCAGAGGCAATTGCTCTATTTATTAAATCTACAACATTTCCTAATAATCTCATCGGCATTATTATCATCCAGAGATAACTATTAAACTGATACCATACACCTAGTGTTATTTCTCCTGTTATAACCATTCGTCCTCCATAATATAAGAGAAATACAGTACTTAATCCGCCTAAAAACTCTAGAATAGGGAAGTAATTAGCCCAAACCTTAGCTGCCTTAAAATTTTTCTTAAAAAATTCATTATTCTCTTCATCAAATTTTTCCATTTCAAAATCTTGTTGATGAAATGCTTTTACTATACGAATACCAGTTATATTTTCCTGAACAGTACTATTTAATCGAGAAAACTGTTTTCGTATCTTTTTTACAGCAGGCTTAATTCTGCTTGAAAATCTTAGTGCAAAAAATAATAAGAAAGGACTAGTAGCAAAGGTAATCAGTGTTAGCTTAAGATTCAAAGTACCTAAAAATCCTCCAGCTATCAGTAAATAAAATATTATCTTGGTTAGGTGAACTGTTCCATCAGCCATTAATTGCCTAATAGCTTCCATATCACCAGTCATTCTTGACATCAATTCACCAGTTTTATTATTGTTAAAGTAATTAAATGATAGACGCTGTAATTGATCATAAACAGCCTGTTTTAAGTTCATAAAAACACTTTGTGAAAAGCTTTCCAAAAAATATCTCTCAAAAAAGATTGATCCTGAACGAAGTATTGCAACAATTGATAATGCAATTAATAAAATCGGTAATAAATCTATATTACCCCCTCTAATTACATCATCTATTATCCGTTTTGTTATTTCGCCAGGTAGCATAGAAGTAATAACATTCATAATTGTAAAGATAATACCCAATATAAATAAACGTTTATATGTATTTGCATAAAACCAAATTTTCTTTAGAACAGACAATAATCCCCCTCCTTACTAAATAAGTTTCACTAAGACTCCCCTTTTATCTTTATTTAATACGTATAAAATATTATGTAATACATTACTGTATTATACCGTATATAAAAATATACTCAACATCTAAATTTTACCTTATTGGAGTCAATCATCCAATTTGCTAGAATAAAACACATTATTCTAAGTATTTTATATAATTTCTTTAATATGCTGTAATAAGAATGAATTGGACATAGGAATAGCTCATAACAATGTCCTAACCCTAATCAATGGTCTCCTTATCACTAAAAAAAGGCCGGTTGTGAACCGACCACTATAGATTAACGAATTATTTTTCTAATTTTCATTAATATATTTATTTAATATTTATTCTTAAATATATTTATTTCTTTAAACTGTGATTTATTTCTTGTAATAAACTTATTACTTTCCCTAAACCAAGAAGCAAAGTTCCTATAATTAAACTACTTATTAATGATATAATAATCGTGAAAAAGTCAATTCCTATTCTTGCAAATACTAGATATCCTCCAGCCACAAAAGAAGCAAGTATTATTAAATAGCCTAATATTTTGATGATAGTTGCCAATATGCTAGAATCAGCATTTTCGATATTACCTTTTTTTTCTTTATTAGAAAGGCTTTCAGTTAAATATACCCTTGTTTTATCCATATCTTCACCCCGCTTATAGTTATATTATTTAAAATCACAAATATTTCCCAAAAGTTAACATAGTAAAGAAATTAGATCTATTCTGTTTCTGTTATAAGAGAATCTATATCTTTTTCATCAAAATTATAACTTTGATTACAAAAATGACACTTGACTTCAACTTTTCCTTCTTCTTTTAAAATATCTTCTATCTCATCTTCATCAAGAGATAATAACAACCTTCCTATACGCTCGCGATCACACTTGCATTGATAAGAAACATCTTTTCTAGCCATTACTCTAAAATCAAAACCAGCTAATAGTTTCTCTAATAACTGCTCAGGACTTTTGCCTTCTTCTATTAATCTACTTACAGTATTAATTTCTTTAAGATTATCTTCCAACTTTTTTATAGTAGATTCCTGTGCATCAGGTAATAGCTGTATGATAAATCCACCTGCAGCCTTTACTGATTGGTCAGTATCCACTAATACACCTAAACCTACTGCTGATGGTGTCTGTTCAGATTGAGTAAAATAATAGGTTAAGTCATCACCAATCTCACTACTTATCAATGGTACAGTGCTTTCATAGGGTTCCTTTAATAATTTGTTTTTTATAACCTTAAGTGTACCCTGACCAATAGCAGAAGCCACGTCTAATTTTCCATGCTCATTTAATTTAAGTTCAATCTGAGGATTTGCAACATATCCCCTAACAATCCCTTTCTGATTTGCTTCAACTACTATTCTTCTTAAAGGACCATCACCTTCAATTATTAAACCTACCTCTTCACCTGACTTAATCATAGATCCCAGTAAGACAGTTCCACTTAAAGCCCGTCCAAGGGCTGCAGTCGCTAATGCTGTACTATTATGTGATTTACGTGCCTCTTCCACAATATTAGTTGAGCGAACAGCTAGTGCCCGTATTTCTTTATTTGTTGTAATTGCTCTTATTAGATAGTCTTTCATTTCTTAATCACCTCATATAATTATTTTAATATCTTGCATTTTTAAATGTGGTTCTGCTTATTCTTTTATTAATTAGGTTCTTCTCTATTTTGGTAGGTGGAGAGATACGATTATTCTGCTATTACTTCATACATGAAAAAGTCTAAACCCCAGTTACTCCTTCATTTAAGAAGCAACAAAATCAAACTCGCTATCGCTCAAACAAGATTTTGTTAAGCAGCTTCTTACAATCAGTCCGTGACTGGAGACTTTTTCATACCTGATTTATGGTATCAAGTAAATCAACCTTAGCGGAATTTGTCAAGTAAGTTGTCGCATTTAATATAAAAAACAATATATTGAATC
>JADQBV010000447.1 GCA_016278415.1 Halanaerobiales bacterium | reverse complement strand
TACTTATATTATACACTATTTAATCCATACGACAACTATCCTAACACATAGGGCTGGAGGACCAGAGAGATTTTCTACAGAGTTTGAAGATGCAATAGAAGAGGAAGAGGAGATTAATAACAGTAATTATTTATGGAGTTCCATAATTGTGAAGAATAATGGTAATAAGGATGCCACAGATACAGAAATAGAATTAACAACTGCTATACCTATTGAAAGGGTTTTTGTTGATGCGGCAGGATATTATAATGATGCTGAAATAACTCATGAAGAGAATTCCAATGAAGCTACCATTGAACTTGAAGATTTTGGTCAAGGCAATCAGACGACTATATTTATTGCAATGACTCCTTCAAGATACGAAAAGCCATACGACCAGGTAAAATGGGCTAGAGAATATGAGACATATTTAGAAAAGATTAATGTGGATTCTGGATCTATCGAATCGACATATTATGGATCTGGATATAGTGCCTTATATAATAATTAAATAATTATGGGGGGTTATCATTCTCATTATCAAAATTATCCCCCCCTTTTTTTATCTAATTTTAGTGGGAAATATATATTAAAATGGTATCTAGAAAAAGATTACAATTATCAGCTCGCCATCAAAGTGAACTATCGATAAGGATAAAGAAAAGATTAATATTAGATTGATATGCGTTTAGAGAAGATAGAATCAATTCTTAAAGATGTTAATCAATATTTACAAATTAAAGTAATGCTCCACTAAGGGGGTTGCCTTAATTTTTTTATTATTAATATGTAAAAGCCAACGGAGTTACCGCTGGCTCAGCTTATTCTTTATAATGGGCTTAAGCTATTTGCTGTAAGTGCCGAAGCCTCCTCCTAAAACTAAGAGGATAAGGATTAAAAATATAACAAATGCACCACTCTCATAACCATATCCGCCTGCCATTACTCAGCCCTCCTTTTTACATAATGGAAATCACTAACTATATATTAATTTATTAATATTCGCCACCAAATCCTCCACCAAGAACGAGAAGAATCAGGATTAAGAAAATTATAAAACTACCGTTTCCATAACCATTACCGTAGTCACCCATGTGTTTCCCTCCTTTACTGAAATATTCCTACATCTTTTTAATAGGTATACTTAATAATATGTGTTAGGTATCTATTTTGTTACTTGAACATTTATTTAGAAATATTTTCTCGAAGACTAATATATAGTTCATCACTTTGATCATCTACAAAACCGTAGATGATCTTATTCATATCTTTAATGCCTTTTTTTGCTTTTTCTTTTAGCCATTTCTCATCCTGTTTAATTGAGATTTCTTTTTTGTATTTTCCCATCAACAATTAATGCTAAAGGTAACTCATATTGTCCTTCAATATTAAGATCAGATAATTTGACTGGTCGAGAAGAAGAAACTGGAATAACACTGATAAATCCTGTTGGTTCCAGGATGGCAAAATCAACTTCAGTTTTTAATGTTATTTTAATAAAGTTCTGATAACATTTAGATAAATACTTAAGCTTAACTATAAGTGTGTGTTCGAAAAGTGTTATTTTAGGTGATTATATTTCCCGGAACGAAGTTAAGGTGCTACCGTTGAGTGAAGGGATGTATAATCACCGGAGTATAAGCGGTGACTTATCGAACAGACTCTATAATATAAAATGACATTTAAAAAAAGTAGACAGCAAAAATATAAAAAGGAGCAAAAAAACTATGGGAAATAAAATTGATGATATAAAACAATTAAAAATTCATATGCATTCTGATATGAAGGAATGGTTAGAAAAACAGGCTAGTGCGAAAGGTATTAGTGATGAAGAATTAATCAATAATATTTTTGAAGAGTATATGCAAAAGGATAAAGAGAATAATTATGTAATCAACAATGAGGAAGACAATCACGACGAAAAGGAAGATTATAGGTGGATTGCTAATGAACTACTTGAAATAATCCGTAAATTTTAGTATAAAAGATATATAAGAATTTCTAAATATATCTTAAGGGTGGTGTTGCTATGCGTGTTTTATTAGTTGAAGATGAAGAAGACCTGGCGAATGTAATAAAAAAAAGATTAGAAGGGGAACACTTTGCTGTAGACGTAGCCTTTGACGGTGAAACTGCAATAGATTGTACTATAGCCTGTGAATATGATTTAATAATTCTCGATATTATGCTCCCGGAAAAGAGTGGCCTAGATGTACTAAATGAATTAAGGGAATGGAAGGATAACACCCCGGTTTTGATGTTAACAGCCAGGGATACCCTTGAAGATAAAGTAAAAGGCTTGAATATGGGAGCTGATGATTATCTTACAAAACCATTTGCCTTTGAAGAATTACTGGCCAGAATTAAAACTATACTTCGGCGTGGAGTCCGTGAACACAGTAATATAATAAAAAATGGGAACTTAGAGATAAACACAGTCGAATATCAAGTAAACAGGGGTAATATCCCTATTGATTTAACCTCAAAAGAATACTCGTTATTGGAATATTTAATGCGAAATAGGGGTTATATACTGACCAGGGGGCAGATCGAAGAACATGTCTGGGGATATATGAGTGGCAACGATTCTAATATTGTGGATGTTTATATACGGTTTTTACGAAAAAAGATTGATGTGGGTTTTCCTGAAAAGCTGATAGAAACTGTAAGGGGAAAAGGTTATAGAATGAAGGTTATGGATAATGAGAAATAAACAGAGTATTAGTGGTGTTTCCTTGAAGAGTAAATTAACTATCTGGTATATGCTTATTCTACTTGTTGTGCTTATATTCTTTAGTTTCTTGTTATTTTTCCAAATGAGGAAAGCCTTATATCAGGAGGTATCCAACTTTTTGCGCTCAGAGGTGGAAAGTATTAATAATGAATTAGCAGGAAAAGATATTAATAAACAAAGGTCTCATTATAGAGATATGTATTTGAGTTTTAGTAATAATTATAATAAATTAGGCTTTTATAATAGCTCAGGTGAGTATTTGTTAGGTGATAATATCGATGGAATTCTAGCAGAAAATATATCATCTGGATCTTTTTACAAGATAATTTCAGGTGCTAAGAGTGACTGGGCACTAATATCTCGCCCACGTGTCAATGATGGTCAAATAACGGGCTATACATTATTGGCTCGTTCACTAAGACATGAAGAAACTACATTAAGGAATCTATTAATAATAATTATATTTGCAGTACCACTTACTTTATTAATCGCCAGTGGTGGAGGATATTTTTTAGCAAATCGAGCACTTTCCCCAATTGGTAAAATTACTAATACAGCCAGGGAGATAAGCCATAGTAATCTATCGGAAAGAATAGAAATGAAATCAAATAATAATGATGAAATTGCCCAGTTAATAGATACACTGAATCAACTGTTAGATAGATTGGATAATGCCTTTGACCGACAAAAACAATTTACGGCAGATGCCTCACATGAACTTCGTACTCCAATTGCCGTAATTAGGGCACAGGTTGAAGAAGTATTAGAAAGTGAGACTGTTAGTAGAGGAGATTATCGTCACGCATTGCATGCTGTAAAAAAACAGATAGTACATATGAGCAAGCTTATTGGGCAGATGTTATTGTTATCTCGAATAGATGAGAATCAGAATCAACTGGAAAAAGAATCCTTTGATTTCAACTTTTTAGTGGAAAGTCTGATGGAAGAAATGGAAAACCTGGCTCTAATCAAAAATATATCCTTGCTAACTAAAATAGAGAATAGACCTATATATATCAAAGCTGATCAGAGTCTTATTACCCAATTACTATTAAATTTAATTGATAATGCCATTAAGTATAGTAATATTGGGGGTACGGTAGTTTTAAAAGTTGGCGACCTGGGTGATAAGTTAAAGATCAACATAAAGGATGAAGGTTCTGGAATTGCAAAAGAACACTTGAACAATATATTTGAACGCTTTTATCGGGTAGATAAATCCAGATCACGAAAAAATGGTGGGAGTGGATTAGGTTTAGCCATCTGCCGCTGGATTGCTGAAGCACACCAGGGTCAAATATCAGTAACAAGTATCCAGGGCCAGGGTACTACTTTTACAGTTCAATTACCAAAAGGTAATTAAATTAATAAATAAATTCAAATGTTACCAATGGTTATAGAGATAATTTTGATTTATGGATCATCTCCATAACGGTTGGTAATGTACTCAGACATTTTGCTATTTAACTGAAGGAATTTTAAAAGTCTCCAGTCTCGGACTGAAAGCGAAAAGTTGGTTAACAAAATTTTGTCTGAGCGATAGCGAGTTTGAAATGAATTTTATTTTATCAAATTTACCTTTTAAAGATTATGGTCTGTGAGCAATTTGATTACTTTGTTGCTTTTTAATTGAAGGAGTAACTGGGGTTTAGACTTTTCCATGAATGAAGTAATAGCAAAATGGTCGGACGTTTTTACGGTGATCTAAATTTATTAATAATATTCCCCAGATATATAAAATGAAGAATACTAAAAGGAACACAGGTTTACTAAAGGGGTGAACAATTTTGCAGGAAGAGTTGATTGAAAAATTAATCAGTGTAGAAGAAGAAGCAAGAAGAATGAAGGCAGAGGGAGAAAAAGAAATTAAGGATATTCGGGTAAAATATAAGGAACGTATAACTCGTGAAGAGAGGGTAAAACTTAAGCAAGCGAGAGAAAAGGGAAAAAAATTACTTGATAAAGAAACTGCTGAAGCTGAAAAATATGCAGAACGGGTTGAAAGAGGGATGGAGAAAGAATTAACGGAAAGTGAAGAAAGATATAATGAAGTAAAAAGTAAACTTCTTGATAAGTATTTTAATAAAATAATTGAAGTTAAGGGTGTTTAGTATGGCATCAGTTGTTCAATATCCGGCTATTAATGCAAGAATAAGAGCTATTACAGGAAAAATGCTGAGTAATGAAGATTATAAGTCCTTGATTAATTTTACTACTGTTCAGGAAATATTTAATTATCTTTATAATAATACCTACTATCATGATAAGTTGGCAGAGTTATCAGGTCTAGATGTACATCGCAGAAGACTGGAGCTAATATTGAAAAAGAGTTTTTTAGAAGACTATCTAGCTATTTCAAGATACTTAAGTTCTAATAGTAAGGAATTTTTCCAACACCTCTTTAAAAAGTTTGAGATAGAAGATTTAAAAATGTTGTTGCGGACTATGCTAATAGAGCATAATGAAGATTATTTTACGGATAGCCTAATTTATCTAGATGTTAATAGTAAGATCGATATTCAAAAGCTAACTTCTATAGATTCATACCAAGATTTATTAGCTATTTTTAGAGAAACAGATTATTATGACCTACTAAAAAGATTTGCTGAAAATTATGAACAGGACCGCAATTTATTTCCTATAGAAATGTCTTTAGATCTACAGTATTTTTCTAAACTGGAGAAACTGGGTAGAAAAACAGGAAAAAATGATTATAAGTATATTGAAGAACTTGTAGGTGCACAGGTGGATTTACTAAATATACAATGGATATATAGAATTAAGAAATATTATAGTCTTTCTTCTACTGAAATATTAAATTATATTATACCTTTTCATTATAAGGTTTCCCGGGAAGATTTTAAAAAAATGAGTCAGGTAGATGAACCCTGTAATATACTAAATTTTATTCACTATAAAAAGTATAGAGATTTATTTGAAAAAGCTACAACAAATAATAACGATATTTTCGAGAAGTATTTCTTAAGCTTTTTATTAAATAAATCCTTAAAAGTTAAGTCATTAAGCTTTTTTAGTATAGGAAATATAATTGCGTATTTATTTATAAAAGAGCATGAAATACGGGATATTATAACAATAGTTGAAGGGGTACGCTATTCTCTTAATGTAGATAAAATGAAAGAGTATATGATCAGGGATGGTGTTTAACAGATGGCTATAGCAGCAATGAAGAAATTTCAGATTGTTGGTATGAAAAAGGAAATTGACCTAATTTCCAGTGAGATCATTAATTGTAGTAATATAGAACTTATTGATAAGAAGAGAGAAAATTTCAATTTTAAATTACATTTCAGTGAGAATCCATATAAGAAACATGTAGATCAATTATTTGAAATAATGTCAACATTGAATATTAAAGCTGATAAATCAAAAACTGTAATGCTAAAATGTTATACAAAATCCAAGGATACAGGATTGCTAAGTTGTGAAGATCTCAATATAAGTAAGATAAGTAAATATATTAAGCCAATACAAAAAAGAATTAAGAGACTTCAGGCACTGGAAAAAAGACTGGATAAAGAGGAACATAGATTGAAGAATCTTAAACATCATATTTATTTAATGCGAAACATGGACATTGAACTTGATGAACTTAGGGAACTTTCATATATTTCCTTAATATTTGGCAGTATAAATGTTGATGATTATGAAAGGCTTATTGAGAATATTAATGATATGTCAATTTTGATACTTGAGGTAACCCGAGATGAAGATAGGGTTTGGTTTTTTACTTTTAGCAAAAAGGATAATCAAGAAAAAGCCATGAATATACTTAAATCTGCCTACTTTGAAGAGATAAAACTACCACTAAGGGTAAAAGGAGAACCCCGTGAAATTTTAAAAAGGTCAGAACACCGTCTGGAAAGATTAGAAATTATTCGCGAACAGATAAAATTAGAATACAAAAAAATCGCTCACAGGGCCTCTGAGCAATTAAAGGAGTATTATCATAAATTAAAGTATTTAAACAAGGTAAAAGAAATTGGAAATAACTATTACAATGAGGCTGAGTATTTATTTGTTACTAGTGGCTGGATAATTGCAGGGCAGGAAAATTCCTTTGCAAATCGTATTAGCAAAAAATATCCTAATGTAATCTACAGTAGTGAACTTGTAATGAGAGATACAGAGGACAAGCCTCCAACAGTTATAGAAAATCCTGTCTGGATAAAACCCTTTGAGTCACTAGTTAAGTTATATGGAATACCCGCTTATAATGAAATGGATCCCTCTATCTTCCTGGCAGTAAGCTATATAATTATGTTTGGAATGATGTTCGGTGACCTGGGTCAGGGATTTATATTTGCCTTGCTTGGCTGGCTTATCTATACTGAAAAGCTAAAAATAACTAAGCAGGAGAATTCTTATTTGTTCATTGGTCTGGGGATTTCATCCATGTTTTTTGGGATATTATATGGGAGTGTTTTTACTCTTGAAGATATACTACCTGCCCTTTTGATACGGCCAATGGAAAACATCATGGTCTTGCTTGGTGTAACCGTTATATTGGGAATAGTCCTTTTGATAATTACTATGTCTTTTAACCTAGTCAATTCATATAGGGAAAGGGATATAGAGGAAGGGATCTTCTCACGTAATGGCTTGAGTGGTTTATTTTTCTATCTTTTTACTTTGAGCTCGGTTGCATCTATTTTAATAAGGGGATCATTACTTCTTCCAACAGGCGTCACCATAGTATTGCTAATCTTACCTTTATTATTAATATTTTTTAAAGAACCCTTATCAAGTATGCTAAAAGGTCGTGGTTGGAAGATAGAAGGGAATTCTTCGGAATATTTCATGGAATCTTTTTTTGAATTGTTTGATACACTGCTTGGTTATATGAGCAATACAATATCCTTTGTTCGTATTGGTGCATTTACTTTAAATCATGTTGGCCTGTCGATGGCAGTTGTAATCCTATCAGAAATGATGAGGAATAATATAGGTAGTTTTTTAATACTATTGATTGGAAATCTTGTAATTATGGGTCTGGAAGGTCTTGTTGTAGGTATTCAGATTCTTAGGCTTGAATTTTTTGAGTTGTTTGGTAAGTTTTATCATGGTGATGGTAAGGAACTTGACCCAGTTAGAATTAAAGATTAGGAAAAAAATCAATTTAAAGAAAAGGGGAGTTTAAATGTTAACAGGTATATTTTTCGTTGCTTTAATGTTATTAGTTGTTGTAGGTGGTGGATTACTAGTCTATAAATTTAAGAAAAAAGTATTTAGGCATTCATATCTTGCTGCTAATCTGATAGTATTGGTCGGTTTATTTTTCTGGGGGGTAAGTCTGATAGTTCCACAGGTAGCATATGCTGCTGAAACTGGCGCTGTATCTTCAGGAAACGGTCTGGGCTTTCTTGCTGCTGGTTTGGCGGTTGGTATTGCCTCGGTTGGTGCTGGTATTGCTGTTGGTATCGCAGGTTCTTCTGCCATTGGAGCTATAAGCGAAAAACCGGAAATATTGGGTAGGGCTTTAATTATAATTGGTTTGGCAGAGGGAATTGCAATCTATGGACTAATCATTTCTATAATGATACTCGGTAAAATATAAGGGTGAATTATAGTGAGAATATATTGTATAAGTGATAATATAGATACAAATATCGGCCTTCGACTGGCAGGGGTGGAAGGAATAGTTGTTCATAATAAAGAAGAAGTAATTGATTCAATTAATAATGCCAGAAATGATAAGAATATTGGTATTATATTAATTACCAGGAAACTTGCTGAATTAGTCCCTCAGTTGATTGATGAATTAAAATTATCAGCTGGTCTTCCCCTTATTGTTGAAATACCAGATCGACATGTCCAGAAGGAGCATGAGAACGAATATATTACTAATTATGTAAAGGAATCTATTGGTATTAAACTTTAGACAAACTGGGGTGTGGATTTATGGATATAGAAGAAAAGGTATTGCTTATTAAAGAAGAAATATTAGAAGAGACACGTCAAGAAAAAAATAATATGGTTGCTGAAGAAAAGAAAAAATGGGATAGTGAATATAAGGAATTTCAAAAAGGATTAAAAACTCAGGTAGAGGAAATTACTTTAAACTATAAAAGAGAAGCTATTCTAAAGAAAGAAAAGATTATTTCAGGGGCTATATTAGGTAGGAAAAAATCCCGTAGAAGATGTGTTGATAAGTGCATTAACAAATTTATTAATGAGTTAAAAGACAGATTACAGGAATTTAGTACTAAAGCAGAGTATATTGATTTCTTAATAAAGTCTGTAAAGAGCAGTATTAAACTCTTAAACGGAAATGATTTTATTATCAAAATTAGAAAGAGTGATCTTTCAATAACAGAAAAGTTTATTAAACAGCTGGACAAAGAATTAGCAGATTACAATTTTACTATAAAAGAAAGCCAAAGGGCAAAATCTGGTGGAGTGATAGTAGAAAAGAAAGATGGTAATGAAATAGTGGAATATACATTTGATACTGTGATTAAATATTTGAAAGAGGATATAGCTATTGAAATACAGAAAACAGTTTTTATTTAGAAACCATTTATAAAAATGGTTTTCAGGAGTTGATATGATAATGAAAAAACAAGGAGAGATTTCATATATAAATGGACCTGTTATTAAGGCTACCCATATGACTGGCTATATTATGCGAGAACTAGTATATGTGAGTGAATCACGTTTGATCGGTGAAATAATAGAACTCTATGGTGATAATGCCACAATACAGGTTTATGAAGAGACTAGTGGCATTAAACCCGGTGAACCTATATATTCGACAGGTAGTCCCCTTTCAGTGCAATTGGGGCCGGGTATCATAGGGAATATTTTTGATGGTATTCAACGCCCTTTACCAGATGTTGCTAAAAAGACAGGACCATTTATTGTCCGGGGTACTAATATTAAGGCATTGGATGAAAAAAAAGAATGGGACATAGCGCTTAAAGTAGAAACTGGAGATAAACTGGTATCTGGTCAAGTAGTAGCAGAATTAAATGAAACAAGTATCATAGTCCACAAAATAATGGTTCCACCTGATGTAAGTGGAGAAGTAACAGAGGTTGTTCCAGATGGTCGATATACTATTGACCAGGAAATTGTTCAATTAAAACTGGATGATGGTAGTAATTATTCTGTTAAACTATATCAAGAATGGCCTATTAGACAACCGCGTCCATATTATGATAGATTGTCAATTGAGAAGCCATTACTTACTGGCCAGCGGGTATTTGATACATTTTTTCCACTGGCAAAAGGAGGTACTGCTGCAATACCGGGAGGCTTTGGGGCTGGTAAGACTATGACTCAACACCAACTGGCAAAATGGTCTGATGCAGACCTGATTATCTATGTAGGATGTGGAGAAAGGGGTAATGAGATGACTGATGTGCTGGAAGAATTTCCAGAATTGGAGGACCCATCAACTGGTAGATCTATGATGGAGAGGACTGTGCTAATAGCTAATACCTCCAATATGCCGGTAGCTGCTCGTGAGGCTAGTATTTATACAGGAATAACACTTGCAGAGTATTATCGTGATATGGGATATAATGTAGCGCTAATGGCTGATTCCACTTCCCGTTGGGCTGAGGCTTTAAGAGAGATATCAGGTAGACTTGAGGAAATGCCTGCTGAAGAGGGATTTCCCGCTTATCTACCTACAAGATTAGCAGAATTCTACGAACGGGCAGGACATATTAGGACTCTTGATAAGCAGAGAGAGGGATCTATTTCCCTGATAGGGGCTGTATCCCCTCCTGGGGCAGATTTTTCAGAACCTGTAACACAAAATACTAAAAGATTTGTACGTTGTTTCTGGGCACTTGATAAGTCATTGGCTAGTTCAAGGCATTTCCCTGCTGTTAGTTGGTTGGAAAGCTATAGTGAGTATCTTGATGATTTAAAACCATGGCTTCAGGAAAACATCAGCGAAGATTGGCTGGATCTGAGAAATAGGGCTATGACACTACTTAAAGAGGAAGCTAGATTACAGGATATAGTTAAATTAGTAGGTGAAGATGTCCTACCAGATAATCAACGTTTAATATTAGAGATTTCTCGTCTAATTAAAATAGGCTTTTTACAGCAAAATGCCTTTAGTGATATAGACCGTTACTCCACATTGGAAAAACAATACTGGATGTTAAATATCATTATATACTTATATGATCAGGCTTTACCACTTGTTAAAGAAAACCTACCAATCAGTAAAGTTAGGGATGATGAGCTTTTCAGTAAAATAATGAAAATGAAAGATAGTATTCCTAATGATGAATTAAATAGATTTAAAGATTTAAAGGATGAAATAAGTAAATTTTATAATCAAATTAAGGATAACTATCAGAATTAGTGAGGGATTAACTATGTTAATAAAAGAATATACTGGATTGGCACAAATAGATGGTCCAATTATAGTAATTGATAATATAAAGGACGTTGGTTTTGATGAAATGGTTGAAATTACAGGTCCATCAGGAGATGTGAGAAAAGGGCGTGTCTTACAGGTAAGTAATGATAGGGCTGTTGTTCAGGTTTTTGAAGGTACTACTGGACTGAATATTAATAAAACCAGGGTGAAATTTCTTCAGCATTCTATGGAGATACCTTTATCTAAAGAGATTCTGGGAAGGGTATTTAATGGTGTAGCAGAACCCCTGGATGAGGGAGGCCCTGTTTTTGCAGAGAAGAAATATAATATTAATGGTGACCCTATAAATCCCTTTTCCAGGAAGTATCCAAGGAACTACATTCAAACAGGGATATCTACCATTGATGGTCTAATGACTCTGATACGTGGTCAAAAGCTGCCAATATTTTCAGGTAATGGACTTCCTCATAATCAGTTAGCAGCTCAGATTACCAGACAGGCCAGATTGGGCAATGAAGAGGAAGATTTTGCTGTTGTATTTGTTGCAATGGGAATTAAACATGATGAGGCAAACTATTTTATGAAAAGCTTTGAAGAAAGTGGTGTTTTGCAGAATGTTGTCATGTACACTAATCTTGCTGATGACCCTTCTGTTGAGAGAATAATAGCACCAAGGGTTGGATTAACTGCTGCTGAATACCTTGCTTTTGAAGAAGATATGCATATACTGGTTGTTATGACTGATATGACAAGTTATTCTGAGGCACTTCGTGAATTATCATCCAGGAGAGGAGAGGTTCCTAGCAGGAAAGGATATCCTGGATACTTATATAGTGACCTGGCCGGTCTTTATGAACGTGCTGGGATGATAAAGGGAAAAGAAGGTTCTATTACCCAGATACCTATTTTAACTATGCCTAATGATGATATTACTCACCCTATACCTGACTTAACAGGATATATAACAGAGGGTCAAATTGTGCTAGAACGTGACCTATACCAAAGGGGTATCTATCCACCAATTAATATTTTGCCATCATTATCAAGACTTATGAAGGATGGCATTGGAGATGGTTATACAAGGGAAGATCATCCAGGTATATCTAGTCAATTATATGCAGCATATGCTCACGTTCAAGAAGTTAAAGCATTGGCATCAGTTATAGGTGAGGATGAATTGTCAGAAAGAGATCAGATGTATCTTAAACTTGGTAAGGAATTTGAGAGTGAATTTGTAAATCAGGGTAGGAATGAAGACCGTGATATTGAACAAACCCTCAAGATAGCCTGGGATGTTATTGCTAATTTACCAGAAACAGAACTGGATAGGTTATCACAGGATATTATTGATAAATATTATAGGGGGAAAGAAGAAAATGGAGAAACTTAATGTATCCCCTACAAAAAGTAATCTGGTAAATACCAAAGGATCTCTAAAACTGGCTCGTGAAGGCTACGAATTGCTTGATAAGAAAAGGAATGTACTGATTCAGGAGATGTTGAAAAGGATAGATGAAGCCAAAGAAATACAGTCAGAGATAAATGAGTTTTTTTATGAGGCATATCAGGCCTTACAATCTGTCGATATCACTCAAGGGATTAAGACAGTTGAAGATATTGCAACTGGAATAGATTTTGTTGATAATATAAAGATACGGAGTTATAGTGTAATGGGGGTAGAAATTCCTGAAGTGGATGTAATATTAGAAGATATCATACCAAGATACAGTTTTTTCAGAACAAATATGGCATTAGATAGGGCCTTCAAAAATTTTAAAAGGGTTGTTTCTTTAATCAGTAGACTAGCGGAAATTGAGACTTCTGTATACCGCCTGGCTACTTCTATAAAAAAAACACAGAAAAGGGCAAATGCCCTTGATAATATCCTGATACCCAAATATGAAAATACAGTCAAGTATATTCAGGATACACTTGAAGAAAAAGAGCGGGAAGATTTTTATAGGGTAAAAATGTTAAAAAGCAAATTATAGTTTTGTATCTGAGGGGGCTGTTATTAGCAGTAGCCCTCTTTCTTAATAATAAGGAAATCTCCTACGATATAATTATATTTTATAAGATTATTATTATATTCACTTGACCTGTCTCGGTGTTTTGATATACAATAACATTTAATAGGTATTATTATTAATAAGGGAGTTTTTTCTATGGCAGACAATAAAAAAATGGGTTTAAATGCTACATGGAGTATGGCAGTTGGTGGTATGATTGGTGGTGGTATATTCTCTGTGTTGGGCGTTATTATTTCAATTGCCGGTAGTATGGCATGGGTGAGTTTTTTAATAGCAGGTCTAATTGCTTTAGCAACAGCCATTAGCTATTCTAATCTAACCAATAAATTTAAAGAAGGGGGAGGTACTTTTTCCTTCATAAAAGAAATAAATCATCAAGGTTTAGCTGGAGGACTATCCTGCTTATTATTATGTGGTTATATTTTGACTCTTTCAGTATACGCTTTTACCTTTGGGCATTATTTAGAACAAATATTTTCCTTAGGGCCCTGGTTTCCCAGGTTTAGTTCTGTATCTATCATTTTGATTTTTGTATATTTTAATATAAAGGGTGTCGGTGAGGCATCATGGATAGAAATAATTACAGTCTGGGGTAAATTAGTAATATTATTAGGGATTGCTTTTGTTGGATTATCGAAGTATAGCCCTGGACTTTTTGTAAGTAAGAGTAATGAAAATCCTGGGGTTTATATAAGTGCTATAATAGGTGCTGCTACAATTTTTATGGCCTATGAAGGATTTCAACTCATTACATATGATTATAATTCTATTGATAAGCTTTTAGTGACAATAAAAAAAGCTGAAATACTGGCTGTTTTAACAGTTATTATAGTTTATATCTTAGTTACTTTTGGTACTCTTGCTCTATTAGACTATAATACTATTATAGAAAAGAAAGAAGTTGTTCTGGCAATTGCTGGCAAGAAATTATTTGGTACAGTCGGGTTAATTATTGCATCAATAGGTGCTCTGTTTTCAACAGGATCGGCTATTAATTCAACTATTTTTGCCACTTCACGCCTTGCAACAAAAGTAGCTAATGATGGAGAGTTGCCTGAATTATTGGCAGATAAGAATAATAATGGCATACCAGGAAAGTCAATTATTTTAATTGGTGGTTTAGGGGCTGTACTTGCCTCTATAGGTGCTTTGTCAGCGCTAGTTGAAGCAGCAAGCTTTATCTTCTTAATAACTTTTACAATTGTTAATTTTGTAGCTTTCTATGAACTTGATAGTAATAAGCTTGTTTCAATATCAGGGGCAATAGGAGCAATGTTATCATTACTGGTATTATCATATCGTTTTATACATAAATCTCCTACAGTATTGGTGTTTCTAAGTTTGTTAATAGTTTTTGTAACTATTGGAAGGACATTGCTATATAAATATAATCATATTTAGTAAATATAATTATTGTGTTTTGATTAGGATTTGCATACTATGAAGTGATTATTATTAAGTTTAATTTGTTAATGGAGATGTATTATTTTCAAGCCAGGTCATTAGATCTTTTTTTGATAATAATCCTGACGATAGTTGTATCATTATTTTGTAAGTTTCTTTTTCTGAAGCAATAATTTCAAATCCGTTTCTCTGCAGGAAGACATCCATGGCCACAAGAGCTATTCTTTTGTTGCCATCTATATACGGATGATTGTTACATAAATGATATCCATATGCTGCTGCCATTTTCATTAAGGTATCATGTAGAAAATCACCATCATAAGTAGCTTTTGCTTGTTCAAGCGATGAGTCTAGCAACTTTTCATCCCTTATTCCATAAGTGCCTCCATAGGTTTGTAAAAGTTGTTCATAGAAATAAAGAATAAGTTCTTTTGGAATAAATACTATATTTATCATTTAGATAATTCCTTTAAAGTATTTTTATATTTTTTGTTGGTTTTATCGAAAGCATTAGCCCATTCTTCAAACTCAGGATTATATGGAGTTAAAGTAAAACCCTCATTACCTTCTAAAACATGTAATTCTTCCCCTTCTTTTAGATTGTATTTTTCAATAAGTTCCTTTGGAACAGTAAACCCAAAACTATTTCCAACTTTTCGTAATTTAATAGATTTCATATTTAATCACCTCATTAATATTATAACATTTGTATTACATAATATGCAAGAAGGAGATAAGAATTAAATGGATAAATATAAAAGAAATTTATGCCGATGTAATTTTCATCAAAGGAGGAAAAGAATACTTAGGAAAATATTTGGTACCCCCTAACTTTGATGAAACAGATAAATATTTAGTAGACTTTTTAGATATATCTTCCTTGATTTTAGATGGTATGGCTTTTGCCGGAAATAAGTTAGAACAGTTATTGCAGATATTACAGAACTTACTCAGACCAAAGCAGGAAAGGTGGAGGGGTAGAATTTAATACTCAGACACTTACAAAAATCCTATTTGACATTAATAGGATTTTTGTTTATAATAAAGACGAGTAAATAACTAGGAATACTAATGATTAAATATGACGAGAAGGGGTTAAAAAAATTATGAAGAAAAAGATTATACTTACTTTGTTTCTAATAGTACTTATGGGAGTATTGGCAGCTTGTGCTTCAGACTCAGATAATACAGAGAACATATTGAGAGTAGGACTAGAAGGGACTTATCCACCATTTAATTTTGAGAATGAAAGTGGAGAACTTGCTGGATATGACGTTGAGGTGGCTCGTGAAATAGCGGAAAGAATCGACTATCAAATAGAATTTGTGCCTACTATGTGGTCAGGTATGTTTGGTGCTTTAGAAGCCCGTAAGTTTGATATGATAGTAAATCAGGTAGCTGAGACAGAGGAGAGAAAAAAGAAATACGATTTCACTGTTCCATATGTCTATTCTGGTGCCCAATTAATTGTTAGGGCTGATGAAGACTCAATAAGTAGTTTAGAAGATTTAAAAGGTAAAAAGGTTGGGGTAGGTTTAGGTAGTAATTATGAACAGATTATTAATGAATATGATAAGAATAATGAAATAACTGTAAATACTTATGAGGTTTTGTTGGATACATTAAGCGACTTAGATATTGGTAGAATAGATGCAGCTTTAAATGATAAATTAGCTGCTGGTATTAATATAAAGAAAACAGGATATCAATTAAAATTGGCAGGTGACCCAGTCAAAAAGGTTGTTAATGGTATTGTTTTGAGAAAAGGAAATGAAGAACTTCTTAATAAAATTAATGAAGCATTAATATCTATGAAAGATGATG
>JADQBV010000058.1 GCA_016278415.1 Halanaerobiales bacterium | reverse complement strand
CCTGTGTAAATCATTAAATTAATTCCTCCTAAATTTGTCTGTGAGCAAGTCTTTCTTGTTTTTTTCATGCCCACGAATAGTACTATATCATACTATTATTATAATATCAATGTTTTTTTTTATTCATGCCATCTTTTAGTAATTTTTTTTTGAAATTGTAGCAGGTCATATTTTTATTATGGGTGTTATCAAACATCCTCTTCTTTGAATAATCGTCATAATAAGAACTTAAGATATGGTTGCTGTCCTACTAGTTATTCCTTGGTTGAATTAATTCTAAAATTAATCCATCTGGGTCTTTAAAATATACCATACGATCACCATGTGGTAATGTCTGTATTGGGAAAAGAAAATCCACTCCATTATCTACTAATTTTCCATATATTTCATCTATATTTTCAACTTCAAGAGCAATATGTTTCCATCCTAATGTCTTTATATTAGAATAATCTTTACTTTTTACGTCACTATTAAGAAATTGAAAAAACTCTATAACTGTTCCATAAAGATTAATACCTGCAACATAAACACTACTTTCTCCTTCACAAAAGATTATATCTGTTTGTTGACCCTCTTGTGGTCCATCTTTATAATCCCAGGCCAATTCAGCACCTAGTATATTAAGATAAAAATCTAGGCTTTTCTCCATATCTTCCACTACGGCCCCTAAATGATGTACAGAATTGATCATATTTTTACCTCCGAATTTAAATTACTTATTTGAATATCTAAGCTAAATAACCTACCAAGGTAACTCATTACCTTTATAATCATAATATATTGCGGATTTTTCCATAGGATTTTTAATAAATAAGCTATATATACTCTCAGCTGATTCCTCTGGTTCTATGTCAGCATCCATATTCTTTTCCCCTAACATGTAACTCTTCATATAACCAGGATGTAAGGCAAAAGCCTTAATATCATATTCTTTTAGGTGATTCTCTAAGATAGCAGTCTGCATATTTACAGCAGACTTGGACATTGAATAGCCAAACTCCTTTTTTCGCCAACAATCACCAATACTACCAGCTTCAGAAGATATATTGATTAATAATTTTTTATCACCTTCAACTAGCAAATCTATAATTGAATGTAACACTTTCAAAGGTCCCAGTGTATTAACCTCATACATTTTTCGCATATCATTAAAAAACAGTTCTTCAAAGATGTTACCTGCTCTGTCAATATAGATAGCTGCGTTATTTATTAAAATATCTAGAGATTTAGTATCTTCTTTAATTTCCTTAGCAGCTTTTTCAACAGATCTTTCATCAGATACATCAAGTGATACTATTTTTAAGGCATCCTTATACTCAGCTTTTAATTTATCTAAACTATCCCAATTCGACAGGTATCTTCCAGCATATACTTTATAGCCATTAGACAACAATATCTTTGTTAAGGCAAATCCCAAACCCCTATCAGCACCAGTCACATATGCCTTTAATTGCATTAAAATCCCTCCTTTCATTACATTGTTACAATCGTATTAATCTAAATTTTACTTATCTGAATAGTCCGCATTAATCCAGATATTTTTTACAACTGTGTATTCTAATATTGCTTCAGGCCCACCTTCACGACCAAACCCACTTTCTTTAACACCACCGAATGGCACTTCAAATCCAAAGGCAGCTGTACCATTTATAGATATATGGCCAGCATCAATTTGCTTAGCTGCCCAATTAGCTTTAGTAATATCATTACACCATATTTCTGCAGAAAGACCATATAGGTTATCATTTGCTAGTTCAACAGCTTCCTCAAGGCTATCAACAGGAATTACAGACAGAACTGGCCCAAATATTTCTTCTTGTACAATTGTCATAGAGTTATCACAATCTGCAAATACAGTAGGAGCAATAAAGTATCCAGTATCATCCAAATTTTTAGGCCTGCCGCCACCAAGTATTAACCTTGCACCTTCTTCCTTACCAATCTTTATATAATTCATGATTTTATCATATTGTGCCTTTGATACAACCGATCCCATATTTACACCTGATTCGATACCTGGTCCAACTTTTACTCCCTTAAGATTATCCACTACCTTCTCTAGAAATAAATCATATACACTTCTTTCAACATACCAACGGGAACGCTGCCCACAAGATTGTCCAGTATTATATATTAAATTTCCTGCAGCTGCAGAAGCGGGTCCATCAATATTATCTTTATTCACAAAAGCCAACGCTGGACATTTACTACCTAGTTCCATAGCTATGATAGGTGTAATATTAGTTGCAGTATTTTTAATAACCTTCTGACCAGTTGATACTGATCCAGTAAAAACAACTCCATCAACATCAGGATGTTTCACCAATGCATCCCCAACTAGAGAACCTGGACCAGGAATAACATTAAGAACACCTGCAGGTAGATCATGTTTTTCAAAAAAACTTGTTAAGGCCATGGTTATCAAAGTAGTTTCTCTAGCAGGTTTTACTACACAAGTATTTCCTGCAGCTAAAGCAGGCGCAACACTTCTACAAAATACATCTATAGGGTAATTCCATGGAATAATATGTGCTGTAACCCCTAGAGGCTCCCTTAAAGCGAAATCTAATTGCTTACTTCCTAAATCATAAGTAGAGCCTGTAATTTTATCTGCCAGACCAGCATAGTACTCTAAATAGCGTGCCGCCGCCTCTACTTCTCCTCTAGCACCATCAAGAGTTTTTCCATTTTCTTTACACAATAACATAGCCATCTCTTCTAAATTCTCACGAACTTCCTGTGCTACTGCAGTAAGAACTCTTCCACGCTTAGCCGGAGCCCAATTTTTCCAAGAACCTTTTAAGGCTTTTCTTGATGTTGCAACCGCCAAATCTACATCTTTTAATCCTGCAGAACTAACCTTAGCAAGAACCTCTTCTGTTCCAGGATTAATTGCCTGAAAAAAATCATTTTCACTTGCCTCTACCCATTCGCCATCAATAAAAAGTTTATTATATATATCCAATTTCCAACACTCCTTGTATAGTAATTAAGAAAGTCTATATCCTACTTACTGTTTTAATGCACCAGACGTTAGTCCTCCTATAATGCGTTTTGAAGCAAAAACAAATACTACTAATAAAGGAAATACACTTAACGCAGTACCAATCATCATAGCGCCCCATTCAGTATTAGTAACACCCTGTAAAGACCTCAATATAAGCGGCAATGTAAAACTGGACTTGTCTCTTAGTACAATCAAGGCACTCAAAAAATTGTTCCATTGATTAATAAAGGTTATTATGCCTAATGTCGCCATAATTGGTTTTATTAATGGCAAAACAATTTTAAAGTAAATACCAAACTCACTAAGGCCGTCAATCCTACCAGCATATAATAAATCTTTGGGTATTGAACTACCTATATATTGCCTCATTAGAAATATACCAAAGGCTGAAGCCATACCTGGTAAATAAATGGCACGTGCCGTACTCAGCCAACCGAGCCAATCGATAATTAAGAAATAAGGAATTATATTTATTCTCTGTGGTATCATCAGGGTCATAAACAATAATGTAAACAATTGATTTTTATATTTAAAATCATACATTGCAAAGCCATAACCCGCAAGACTACAGAAAAACAAAGTAGTTATAGTAGCCATAACTGATATATATACACTGTTCCATACACTGGTCCAGAAGTCTACAGCATCAATAAGACTTCTATAGTTTTCCATTATACTATTCCCAAACCAAAATGGAGGCGGGACATCAAATATATTCGTACTATTATGGGTTGCCAGAACAAACATCCAATAAAATGGAAAAATTGATAACATAGCCATTATAAATAATAAAAAATAAAGAACATACTTTGAAAAAACATTTTTTAGCAAACTTCTCACCCCCAAGAATTTATTTTAATGCATCTTTGCCAAATAATTTATTGTTTATAAATGAAAATCCTCCTATAAATATAAATAGTACCCATGACATTGCAGCAGCAGATCCCATATATAACCATTCAAAACCAGTTCTATATAGATACAGAGCTGTAGTTAATCCTGATTGAGAAGTTCCGCCAGTACCATTTGTTAGAATAAATGGTTCATCAAATAGCTGCATTGTACCTATTAATGTCAAGGTTACTGCGAAAAAAGCAATCGGTTTTAATAATGGCAGTGTAATATGCCAGAACTGCTGAAATACACTAGCTCCATCAACTCTAGCAGCTTCATAAAGGTTATCATCAATTGACTGTAAACCTGCTAGATATAAGACAGTATTCCATCCGAACCAACGCCAAACTAAAAGCATAGATATCCCAGGTTTAATAAATTTTGCATTACCTAACCAATTAATTGGTAGATTAAGATTTAAAAGATCTTTAAAAAACCATGCCACTACTGGAATATTCATTAAGTACCCTAATGCTTGATTCAATACCCCATACTGTGTTCCATAGATAGTGAAAAAAATTAAAGCAATTGCAACAGTAGAAGTAATGTAAGGCAGAAAAAATGACGAAACAAAAAAATCTCGATTTCTAATAAATTTCATATTTAAAATAAAAGCCAAAGGAATAGCAATTAGATGTTGTGGTAGACCTGAAACTACTAATAACCATATCGTATTCCAGATTGATTTCCAGAACCATGGATCAGTAAACAGATAAATATAGTTTTCCAAACCAATCCATTCCATTGAACCAAAACCACCGATAGCATGCCATTTATGAAGTGATAAATATAGTGAAAATAAAATTGGAAATAACCCGAAAGCTAAAAACAAAATATAAAATGGGCTTATAAATATATAGGGGGCCCATTTAACCTGTAGCCAGCTTATTTTTTGTTTGAAATGATTCATCTCTGTTTGCCTCCTATCTTAAAAGGGTGGCCGAATAAAATCGACCACCACAATTATATTAAAGGATGTTGTGCTATCTTGTTCTACGTTTTATTAAAGCTTTAGCAGATGCTAATGCTTCCTCTACGTCTTGTCCTTCTTCTAGTACAGATGTCAAAGCTGAAAGTACAATTTCTTCAGCAACTGGGTCATTAGGATTAATATTTACGACATCTATTCTATTTGTAACCTCTACCCATAAATTCCTTGCCTTTTGACCACCCATGAAATCCATAGGCTCATCAAAAATTGGCTTTTCATAAACAGATTTTAATGCAGGGAAGGCATTAACAATTTCTAGAGATTTCATCTGCATTTCTTCACTTCTTGTTATATATTTTATAAACTCCCAAGCGTCTTCTTTATTTTCAGCATCCTTAGGAATACCCCAGAAAGTCCCACCCCATCTAGTATAGCTATCTTCAGGCAAGTGTTGTGCTCGCCATTGACCAGCAGTATCCGGTGCCATCCAGTTTTGCATATGACCCACCAGCCAGGAACCAGATATTTCAATTGCTGCACTTCCTTCTTTAAATACTTCATACCATTCATTTGTCCAGGAAGTTACTCTAGCATCAAGACCAGCGTCTCTTATTTTTTTAGCAACGGTAAAAGCCTTTACAAATCTATCATTATCTACGATACTATTTCCTTCATTATCAAAATAAATGCCTTCATCTTCTGGAATATTACCTCGATAAATGGCCTCCGCTACTGTTGAAGCATCAGCAATTAAGAATCTATCATTTTTACCATCACCGTTGGTATCTGCAGATACTTCTTTACCGAATTCAACTAATTGTTCCCATGTTTCAACATCCTGAATAGCTGTTTCACTAATGCCAGCCTCTTCTAATACGTCAACACGATAATAGAGTGTAGCAGGTGCAGCATCCATAGGTAAGGCTATTGTTCTATTATCTTCTGTACTAACTAAGCCCCAAGAAAAATCAACATAATCGTCTGCATATTGACCTGCATTATAAGGTTCTTTAGAAAGATCTAACAAACCACCTTCACGAATAAAACGACCCAGGTATGCAATATCAATAGCAGTTGCATCAGGAGTTGATGAACCAGTTGTTAAAGCCATTAAAAGTTGATTGTGATGATCTGCATGTCCGAGAACTTGCAATTCAATTTTTAGGCCTGGATGTTCAGCTTCATAAGCCGGAATTAAATCTTTCATTAGTGAATCCCAATCAGGAAAAACAGCCACCTTTAAGGTTCTTTCCGCCATACTAATACCACTAAAAGCTAACATAAAAGCTAAAACTAATGTAATCAAACTAAAAAATTTAATACGTTTCATTTTACTCCTCCTCATTATTTTAAATTATCATCAAAAAACTTATAGAACGGTTTTTATCAACAATCACCTCCTTAAAAGTATTCTTGTTTAAAATAAATAAACATATATAAATTTACATTTTTTTCTTAAACATCATAATGTTTAAAATTATTAGAATAAATAGTTAAGTTAAATTGCTATATAATGGAAAACAATTTCCAGATGTACGTATAATTAAATAATGACATATTAAAAATTAGTATTTATTTATTATTAATATATTTAATTGTTACGAAGATATTAACTAGTGGATTCTCTTAAAATCATCTCAACTGAAACAATTAATTTAACAGCTTTTATATTAGACCCATTTATCAACTCATATAGACGTTTTCCTGCTAAGTTACCCATCTCTCTTTTAAAAATTCTTACTGTTGATAAAGGGGGTATTGTATGCGCAGACATTACTATATCATCAAAACCAGCAACAGAGACATCTTTAGGAACCGAAAATCCCATTTCCTGCAATGCTTTTATAGCACCAATTGCAAGCGCATCGACAGATGTAAATACAGCAGTTGGTTTATCCGTATTATTATTAAAAATTTCCTTCAAAGACTGATAACCTTCATCTACAAAAAAATGAGACTTTTCCTGAATACTTATATAATCCTTATTAACATCAATACCCGCTTCATCTAATGCCTGACGATATCCTATATATCTCTCTTTAAGGCAGGTATGAGAAAAAGGACCAGATATAAAGGCGATTTTTTTGTGACCATTATCTATTAAATGGCTTACCATTCTCCTTGCACCATTAATATTATCACTAAGAACACAATCTATGTTTTCATCCCAAATTTCATTATCAATCAATACTAGGGGAATACTATTATTATGTATGTCCATTATTACTTCTTTAGATATTTCATAACTTATTAATATTAAGCCTGCTAATTCTTGGTCCTGTATTAACTTCTTTACTTCTATACTATCAGATTCATATTTCCCTGTGAGTGTTTTAAAAAAAATATGGAAATTATGTTCCCGAAGACTCTCTTCAATACCCTCCATAATTTGTCCATAAAAGGGATGACTGACAATATTCTGTCCGTTAAATCTATTTTTGTAAAGAATACCAACCTTCTTACTTTTTTTACTATCTTTATTTTTATGGCTATATTTTTTAGTATTATAACCTGTTATCTCTACAGCATCATATACTTTTTGTATAGTTTCTTTACTAATATTACCTTTATTATTTAATACTAAAGACACTGTTGAAGCAGAAACACCTGCTTTAATCGCTACATCATTGATAGTTATAGCCATATATAACTCTCTCCTTTAAAAGTTTAATTAAATCTCTTTTCAATATAATATATTCTATAAGATTAATAAAATTCCTTCTTTTTTTACTAATTTTTTTAATGTTATTTAGTAAATAATTTAAATGTTTACTAAATAACATTATATAAGCAATGAAAAATTTGTTCACATAAAGAAAGACAGCCAGTAGGCTGTCATATCAATTACATAAATAAATTTAACTTTAATATTAACATTTTGAAGAATCCAAAAAATAATATAAATAGTAATTATTATACTTAGCTATAACGAAACATCAACATCATTAATTCCTAACTCTTCAATTAACTGTTCTTCACTAATTGGTTTGCTCAATAGATATCCCTGTATAAAATCACAGTCTTTATTCTTTAAATAGTTCATCTGGCTTTTAGTCTCTACTCCTTCTGCTATAACCATAATATCTAATTGGTGAGCCATCTCTATAATTGGACCTATAATATTCTTTTTATTACTGTATTTATTAATACTGTCAATAAATACCTTGTCAATTTTCAAAGTATCTATTGGTATATTTAGGAGATAACTTAATGAAGCATAGCCTGTCCCAAAGTCATCAAGGGCAATAGATATACCCATCTGTTTAAGTTGACTAAGTACACCTTTAACATAATTCGGATAAGATATGAATATGGATTCTGTTACTTCAAATTCTAAATACCTACTATCAAACCCTGTTTCTTCAATTATTCTCTTTACCGTACCAACAAAATCTGTTTCAAGAAGTTGCGTAACTGATATGTTAATGGATAGGACAGAATTCATATGGTAAGATTCATATATTTCTTTAAATTTCTGTAATGAACTTCTAAGAACCCACTCCCCAATCTTGTTTATTAAACCAATTTTCTCCGCAATAGGTATAAACTGAGCAGGGCTTACAAATCCCAATTGTGGGGAATTCCATCTTAGAAGGACTTCGTATCCCCTAAGTTTTTCTTCGTGGGCACTATATTGTGGTTGAAATGCAAGATATAATTCATTATTCATAATAGAACTTTGCAATGCATTTTCTATTTGTATATTTTCAACAAAGCCTTCCTGCATATCCTTGGAAAAAAACTCTATAGATTTACTAGACTCATTTTTTGCCCTATACATTGCAATATCTGCGCTTTTTAATAATTCACCAGAATCACTACCATCATATGGATATACTGATATTCCAAAGCTAGCATTAAGATGTATATCCTTATTTTCATAGTAAAATTCTTCTACAAAGGTATCTTTGATGCCTTCTATATATAATAGCACTTCTTCTTTTTGCAAATTACGCTCGATAATAAGTGCAAATTCATCGCCTCCCAGACGACCCAAAATATCATCTTTATGAATGTAGGAACTAATACGTTCAACAACCATTTGCAAAACGTAATCACCAACATAGTGCCCCAGATAATCGTTAACTTTCTTAAAATTATCTAAATCAATAAAGACTAATATAAATTTATTATATTTTTCTGAGGATTTACTCATCAGATAATCTAAATGATCAATAACTTTTTTACGGTTAGGTATCTCTGTAAGACTATCATGATAAGCCATATGTTCAAGTTTCTCTCTTTGTTCTAGTAACAATTTAAATTGTCCATAAATACGTTTTTTATATAGAAATAATATACTAATAAGAATAAGACTAACTATATAATTAGTTATTCCTGGCAAAGCGGATATATTTTTATATAATATAATAGTTCTAACTACCATTGCTATTCCAAATAAGTTTAAGACTACTGCTATAAGATATCCCTTATTTATGGTAGCTATTACAAGATAGGCCGTGATTAATATTTGAATATGTGCAATGATACCCTTAATGCTAGGGCTTGTAAGTATAAAATTTTTGATTACTATATTAAATTCTCGTCTTAGAAGGTATGATAATGATAAAAATAAAACAACAGCAATACTTGTTTTTATGTAATGAATATATGTATTTCTGGTTAATATATCCTATTTTATAAGGAATCTCTCGTTATAGAAATTTTTACTTTTGTACAATTGCATAATAACACACTTCCCTTATAACGATTTTTTAAATACCGGTATTAGTGAAAATCTTTAATTTAGCTAAACATAAACTCTGTACATAAATTATTAACTATTATGCATATTCACCAAATAAAGGAAATGTCCTTTATTTTTACAAGAAAATAATTCAGGAATAAATAATTAGTTTAAAAGGAAAACTACCTTATTAATAGCATTATATCGTATTAGTGATTAAAATAATTTATTTGTAGAAATATCCGGAGGGGAAATATAATGATTGACGTCTGTGGTTACCTATGAATAAGAATACTTTAATAAAGTGGTTGAATTGGTTCTATACTTTGGAAGTTAGCCAAGTAGATTTATACCTTACCCAGGCTAAAAATACTGAAGATGATTACATAGCACATGTTCTGCTAAAAGTAGCTGAATCAGAGGCTAAACATGCTGAGTTATTTAGTGATATTCTAAATAGACTTGGATCTAAACCGTATAAGATTGATAGTCTTATATCTTATATTGCAGGCCACATTCCAGGACAAATTACACCCTTAACCGGAACAGTAAACCTTTTTTTATATAACTACACTCTTGAAACCATAGCTATCGCAGACTACAAAAAACTTCTTAAAATGATAGAACCTAAAACAGACCTTGATCAAGATCTTATTACTATACTAATGAGTAATCTAATTGACGAGGATTTTCACCGCATCTGGTTTAAAGATCGCCGAGAATCATTAATGGGATTGAAAAAATCATGATTAAATAATTCCCAAATAATTAAATCAGCAAGTGTTACTAACAAATTAACATTTTACAGAAGAATATAGATATTATATACTACAAAAAAGGAGGTTACATATATGAACAAGGTAAAATTAGCTATAATTTATTACAGTATGAGTGGTACTAACTATCAATTATCTCAATGGGCTGCAGAGGGAGCGAAAGAGGTTGGAGCTGAAGTTAAGATATTAAAAGTAGCAGAACTAGCACCACTATCCGCAATTGAAGAAAATCCGATTTGGAAAGCACATGTAGAATCTACAAAAGATGTTCCTGAGGCTACAATGAATGATCTTGATTGGGCAGATGCAATTATTTTCAGTACACCGACTAGATTTGGAAATGTAGCATCTCAAATGAAACAATTCCTTGACTTAGCTGGAGGACTTTGGGCTGAGGGAAAACTAGCAAATAAGGTAGTAAGTGCTATGTCTTCTGCTCAAAACCCCCATGGAGGTCAAGAAGAAACTATTTTATCTCTCTATACAACAATGTACCATTGGGGAGCAATAGTAGCAACCCCTGGTTATACAGACCCAGTCACCTTCGGAGCAGGAGGAAATCCATATGGAACATCTGTTTCCGTTGACCAGGACGGTAATATGATTGAGGATGTAGAAGCCGCTGTTAAGCACCAGGCAAAAAGGACTGTTACAGTTGCGCAATGGGTAAAAGAAGGTCAGTGATTTTTTAGATTTAACATTTATTTGTTGAATAAATGTATGTAATAATAGATTAAGGCTAGTTGATTTATCAAATTCAACTAGCCTTAATCTATTATTATCTATTTAAAAAAAGTATCCCATTTCCTTTTTATTCTTTCCAAGATTGATATTCCCTTCTGATTTTTTTTATTCTGTTGAAGGAAGAATCTGTTTAATGACTTCTCTTCTTCTATAGTAATATTACGATCAATTTCTTGAAATCCTTCAGGAACAAAACTTATTTCATCCCAGGTGTTTAAATTAAATTTTCGAGCTTTATCATCATCTCTTTGAATAATTGTAGTACCATTTTTCAACTGATATATTATTTCATTATGAATAGAATCTTTATATAGATATATTTTTTCAACATTCACCAAGTAGACCTCCCTATAAAAAGGGTTAATTATTACTCTATTTACCTAGGTTTACACCAGCATCTTTAAGGGCTTTCTGAACTTGCTTGACATTCACATTTCTAGCATAAGACTCATTTTTAATGGCAATAGCCGCTGCTGTCCCTGCTGCTTGACCAGTTGCCATGCAAGCAGAAATAGCTCGAATAGAACTTTCAGCCATATGATCTGTACTGATACATCTACCAGCTACAAGGATTTGATCCAGATTTACTGGTAATAAACAACGATAAGGTATACCGTATTCTTTGTCCAAATCTACTATATAAACATGGTCGTCCCAGGTTCCCGTTGGAGATAGTATGTCATAGAATCTAGGATAAATAGCAATATTATCTTCAAACATCCGCTGGTTATTAATATCATCCTCAGTCAATCTATAATCACCTTTAATTCGACGACTATCACGAAAGCCTATAGCAGATGCTATTGAAGATAATTCCGCTTTTTCAAATCCAGGTAAATACTCCTTCATGAAATTAAATAATTTCATTACTCGTTGGCGGGATAATACTTCTCCCTTTGTTAGATCATCAGCATTTGTTGGATCTATTTTATAAGTGTTGCAAAAATTAACATAAGTAATTTGTCCACCCTCGGTTAACCTTCCTATAGGGAAGCCCATCCTTTTATAACCCATATCAATAGCACCTTCTGCAACCTTCTCATGATAAATATCATAAAAATATTCAAGCCCTTTTTCGTCTAATATTTCCTTTACTTTCTGGCTATCCACTCCGGCAACTCTGAAATTAACAGTACCTGGCTGGGTCAAACCATCAGCATCCCGCCCTTGCTCAAAAGGAGCACCTGCTCTGGCTGCGACATCTCCATCACCTGTACAATCAATTACAATCTCACCCATAATAGCTTCAAATCCAGACTTGCTAATAGTAACTACTCCTTTAACAAGCTTATCTTCAACAATAACATCAGCTACTTTGCTGTGTAATCGAAGCCAGATACCCTCTTCTTCCATTTTCTTATCTAAAAATACTTTTAGATATTCACTAGAAAATCGATGAGCACTCATATCCGTTCTTATATCATCTGAGCGACCGTACTCAGCTTTGTACTCATCCTCAATCTCTTGATATATCCCAGTCAATTGAAAAGGATGCTGCCACATAAAATGATTACAAGTTTCTACATAACAAGTTGTTATATTACCACCTAAAAATGATCTACTTTCAATTAATGCTACATCCATGCCCTGTCTGGCAGCAGCAATGGCTGCCCCAATCCCGGCAGGTCCACCACCACAGACAATTACATCAACTTTTTTTCGAACTGGAATATCTGTTTTTAGTGATACTTTTTCCACGTTAACCATCTCCTATTATTAGTATGTAATAAAGCAGATATAGTATTTAATTATCCCTATGAAACTGTTCTGAGAGATCTTTCTGTATTTAAGTTTTAATTTTAAATGATTATTTTATGTTTTTATTTAATCTATTCCATAATATTCTGTGGGTTTCCTGCCAGATATTTATCTATGTTATCAAATACAATGGCTGCCCTTTTTATAAAAGACTCCTCTGTTGCAAAAGCCACATGTGGTGTAACAATTGTATTCTTTGAGTTCAATAGGGGATGTTCTTCTGGTATAGGAGGTTCCATTTCAAATACATCTATCCCTGCCCCGGCAATCTGTCCATTATTCAAAGCATCTGCTAATGCCTGACTATCCAGAACAGGACCTCTGGAAGTATTAATAAGTATAGCACTTGCTTTCATCAAAGCTAACTTCTCTTTATCAATTAAATTTCTTGTAGATTCTAATAAGGGCACATGAAGACTAACTATATCACTCTCTTTCATTAATTCATCTAAAGTAACATATTCAACCCCTAAGTCTAAGGCTGCTTGTCTTTGGTGAGTTGCATATGCTAGTATTCTACAGCCAAATACCTTTGCTATTTCAGCAACCTTAAGTCCTATAGAACCTGCACCTACAATACCAAATGTCTTGCCTGCTATTTCATTTCCTACTAAAGCAGTTCTAGTGCCACCAGTCCTCGTGACTTTATCACAGGAAATAATATTACGTATTATCGAAATTATAAGTCCAAATACCAATTCAGCAACTGCTTGATTGGCATAACCCGAAGAATTAGAAACTAATATTTCCTTTTCTTTACAGGCATCCATATCAATATGATCAACACCTGTAAATGCTACAGAGATCATCTTTAGATTAGGACAAGACTCTATCACTTTTCTGGAAAGTGGTAAATTTGTGATAATTAGGATATCAGCATTACCAACTCTTTCTATTACGATATCTTCATCCTCTACCCTATCCTGATAGACAATTAATTGATGACCTGCATCTTCAATGTTTCTGCGATACTTTTCTAGTACTTTTTCTGTAATACTTATTGATTCTAACATTACTACTTTCATTTTTATAACTCCCTTCATTTCTACATTAAAATTATTATAACAACTATAATCGCTTACCTGACCTATCTTTAAACTATTCGCTATTTATTACCCTAGTCCTTCTTATATAATTATCAGTATCTATATTTCACCATTTTTAATTAATGATATTATACGACTGGTTAACTCGGTAATCTTATTAGTATCCAGTTCTTGTTTCGGGTTATTTGCTGTTAGCGAAACAGTATAAATATCCTTCCCTTCTTCTTTCTGTAAAATATAATTGGGCGCAGCTTCTTTATAGTATTACAATAGATTTTCTCCCTAACAAAAAACCCAAAGTATAGGATTAAAATTATTTTAGCTAATATTAAGTAACAATCCCTTGCTTTAGGCACATATTCATATTTGTTGAATATTAATTTAATATTAAAGATGAATTTAAATCATTATTATACTATGCTAATATTTTTCATGAGATCCGCTGTCCATGTAAATTACTCTTTCACAAATGTTAGTAGAATGGTCACCAATACGCTCAAGAAATCTCCCTACAAACATTAGAGCAGTAGCCTGTTTATCAAATTCTTCCTGCCCCGAGATCAAGCTTATCATCTCTTTTAATATTTGCTGGTCAAGTATATCTAGTCTTTCATCTTCTTTAGCAACTTTCTTTGCTAAGATAACATCCATATTTACAAAGGCATCAAGACTTTCATGGAATCTTTTAATAGCTAAATCTGACATTTCAATAATTTTATCTAATGATATTTTTAAGTCCTCACCGTTAATTTCAAGAACTTTATTAGCTATATTTACAGCATGGTCGCCTATTCTCTCGATATCTGATAGTATCTTAGATATTACTATCACCATCCGTAAATTTTTTCCTTCTAGTTGGTTCATAGCTATTAAGCGAGTACTTCTTTCCTCTAGGGTTAGTTCCATTTCATCAATATGATCATCTTCCTTTATTATTTTCTGGGCTAATTCTATATCCCCTACTTTCAAAGCCTGTATACTATTTTTAATAGCATTCTCCACTTTTTTACCTATTGCTAAAACATAAATGTTTAATTCTTTCAATGACTCATGAACGTTATTTTTTTTCATAATTAACTCCCTTTCTATATTGATATCATATATATTGATTAATCTGTTTTACAGCATACCTTTATTAATTATGGTAATAAGGCAAAATTTTATTGTATTTCTATTTAAAAAAATTGCAGTTTAAATAATTATACCCTTTTCCTATTCTATAATCAATAATTATATCATAAGTTTCTAAGAGAGAAAGAAATTTTTAACGTTTTAAATAATCACACTTATGCTACCCAATCTTTTGAAATCAGTCTATCTATATTTATCTACTACATACTTTAATTATGCATAATTAAAGGTTTTCAAAAACTATATCTTCAGATAAAATTCAGATTTAAGTGTTAAAATAAATAATACAAGTTATGCAACTAGTGATAATAATCTGAAAAGAAAGGAGGACCATGGTAAAGCCAATCAATTTAAGGAAAATGTAAGTTAGTTAATGTAAAAAAAATTTAAGGGGTGTATGAAAATATGAAAAAGAATATAATTATTTTATTAGTTTTAATTATGGCGTTAGTGGTTTCATCTGTAGCTTTTGCTGCAGGCGAGAAAATTGGTGTTGCTATGCCTACTCAAAGTCTGCAACGCTGGAATCAAGATGGTGCTAATATGAAAGCTCAATTGGAGGATGCTGGCTATACTGTTGACTTACAATATGCTGACAACAATGTTGCTACTCAAGTTTCACAGCTTGAAAATATGATTTTAGGTGGCGTTGACGTTCTCGTCATAGCTTCCATCGACGGTAGCGCTCTAGGTACCGTTCTTGAAACTGCAAAACTAGAAGGAATTCCTGTTATCGCTTATGACCGTTTAATAATGGAAAGCGATGCTGTTTCATACTATGCTACATTCGATAATTACAAAGTAGGAACAATTCAGGGTGAATATCTTGTAGATGCTCTTGATTTGGATAATCGTACAGAAGATAATCCTGCTTATATAGAAATATTTACAGGTTCTCCTGATGATAACAATGCTCGTTTCTTCTACGGCGGTGCAATGGATGTAATCAATCCTTATATTGAAAAAGGTGTAGTTGTTGTTAGATCAGGTCAGACTGAATTTGAACAGGTTGCTACTATGAACTGGTCTTCTGCAAACGCACAGGCTCGTATGGATAACTTGATTGCTGCTAATTACTCTGCAGGTCAACAACTCGATGCAGTTCTAGCCTCTAACGATTCAACAGCTCTAGGTGCTATCAACTCATTGAAAGGTGCTGGATTTACAAAGGATAACTTCCCTGTAGTTACAGGTCAGGATTGTGATATTACCGCTACAAAGAACATTATTGCTGGATATCAATCAATGTCTATCTTTAAAGATACTCGTACATTGGCAGCAAAAGTTGTAGAGATGGTTAAGGCAATTCAGAATGGTGAAGAACCACCAATTAACGATACTAAAACCTATGATAATGGTACAGGTATTATTCCTTCTTATCTATGTGACCCAGTATTTGCCGACAAAGACAATTACAAAGAATTATTAATAGATAGTGGTTATTATACACCTGAGCAGTTGGGACTCTAATTAGAATATTTAATGTGGCAGGTGGGCTTAACTTACCCATCTGCCCATTTTTATGAGGAGGGTTATAGATATGGCAAAGACATTACTGGAAATGAAGTCAATCACCAAAGAGTTTCCCGGTGTAAAAGCACTAGATAATGTTAA
>JADQBV010000399.1 GCA_016278415.1 Halanaerobiales bacterium | reverse complement strand
ATTAATTATTATAAGTTAATAGATAATTTTTGTCAAGGAATCTTTCCCATTTTCATTATCTTTACAATCTAGCAATATGCTACTGTCTTTTTGTCAGCTTTTTTCCGTATTTCTTCAATTTTTTGGTCAGATAGAGATCTTTCAAAACTACGTAATCCAGCAAGTTTAAAACCATGTTTTTTAGCCATTACAAGTGTCTCTCTCACTTTATTAATCTCAATAATAGGGCCCAAGCTATAATCTTCAAATCTGTCTTCAAGTGTTAACATCATAGTTTCAGCCATACAGGCATATGCTGTTCCAGGAGGATAACCAAATTTGAAATTGAAATTAACTGGTCCAGGAACCTCAACTATACCCCCTTCGATTACAAGTACATCATCCCGTTCTTTACCTACCTTTACAGCTACATCACGAGGGCGGGCTACATCACATACAACTGAACCCGGCTGTAAAGCCGAAGGGTCAATCAATGATTGAACAGCTCCTGAAGCACTAATTATTAATTGTGATTGTCCAACTGCCTCACTGACATTTGATGTGTACATGACCTCAAGAGAAGGATTTACTTCTTTTATTTCCTTTTCTAAAGCCCCTAATTTAACTTGATTTCTCGCAACAAGATTTATTTTCTTTACATCCATGCTCAGTATTAAACTAACCGCTCTACCAATCGAACCCGTTGCTCCAATAACAGTCATAGTAGAATCTTCTAACTTATGTCCCATCTTCTTTGCTGCTAATTTTGTTCCCTCTATAGAAGTGGCTACTGTATAGCTGTTACCTGTCGTAACAGGTATATCCAATTCATTTGCTATAGTAATTCCTTTATCCCCTACCACAGATGTAAAAGCGCCTAACCCAACTATATCGGCACCCAATTCCTCTGCTTTCTTACCAGCTTTTATTATTTTCTTTATTACCTTTTCTGTTGGTAAAGTTAACATTTGTCTAGATGTTAATGTAACACCAACAAAAAAACCTTCTATCTCTTTACCAGTCTTTGATTTAATACCAGTAATATGAGATGCTTTTACAGGAGGAATCATTCTTACAAATCGCTCTAGCACCTTATCCGGAACTTTATCAGCCCAGGAGAATTTACGATACAAATCCTCTAATTCCAATGGATGTATTATAAATGCAAATTTTTTCATCTTTATTTACCACCTAACTAACAGCTCTTTTTTTAAATTCTATAATTCTTGGTTCGAAATTAACCATATTAAGTAAATCTATGTATTCGTTTGTATCTAAGCAGGAATCTTTCTTGCCAGATAAAGCAAGCAAAACACCTTCCATTACATTTGTTCCAAATGACCTTCCATTCAATTCAGGAGTAGTTGTTACTATCATACTAACTCCTCTTTTCTCTAATTCTTTAATATTATCTTCTGTAGTTGTGTTGGTAATTATTATTTTATTTTCTAAAGTTTCAGGTAAATATTTTTTTATAAACAGAAAATCACCAGCAATAATATCTGCTTGATCATAATAGCGAGTATATTTTTCATCAACTTCTTTTTGTTTGTCTTGCTTATTACCAGTAGGATAAACCCATTCTATTGGCGCTTTTGTAATTATAGGAGCGATAACTCTAGCCACCATATCCAACTTCTCTAAAGACTTTATTTCGATAGGAAGTCCAAGACCAAAGATCAAATCCCCAAAGACTATATCTGCTCCGTATTTAACTAAAGTCTCTGCCATACCAAACCTATCCACTGCCGAGACCATTAGTACTTTTTTGTTTTTAAAGTTCATATCATATTCGTTTTCTAGATACTCAATCACAATTCTCTCCAGGGTGTTTTTCAATCCGCTTCCGTCAACTGCTGGAGTTATTTTTACATTTTCAATCATTTTTTTTGCATCACGAAAAGTATACCTGTTCTTTCCTGAATACAAATAGAGATCTATTCCTCCAATACCAAAGGCATCATACTGACCATCAAGCTCTGTAAACAAACGACAAGCCTCTTTTTTGTCACCATTAGTGCCTCTTCTTTCAATAATAAACTCTTCACCCATTATAACAGTCTCTACCTTATGGTCTCTCTTACTAGAACCCAGACTAATACTGATTACCTTCTTCATTTCTATCACCCCACTATACAACATTGTTAAACAAAGATTCTACTCTAAAAATGAATCAATAATTTCCTCTATCTTATCTACTTCAACATACTTATCTTCCTTAATGGGAGATTCTCCTAATTCTACACCTACTATATTGCCATCTATTAATTTTTCTATAAGATCTAGGCGCATATCCGAACCTATAAAGATAATTAAATCAAACTCCTTCAATTTAACTAAAATCTCCATTAATTGATTAAATAATTCTAGACCGCTTTTTTTCTCAATAAAAGACCATCGCTCTTTTTCTGTCATAAGAAGGATATAATCTAAACCATATTTATTACCTAATTCTATAATTTCTTCTTTATTTCCAATTGGAAAGCCAACTAATGCTATCTTCTTACCTTTTCTGATCTCCCCAATACTTTCTAATCGAGAAATAAAACTTCTTTCAACACCAATCTCCTCGGCTACACGTGATTGAGAATACCCTTTTTCTCTTAAAGTAATAACTTTTTCAACGATTTTTTCAATTTGTTTATTGTTTATAATTTTGTTACCTATCCTTGAAAACTTCATTTTAATTCACTCCTACGACGTGCACAGATATGTACACAATAAGTTTATCATTTTAAACCGGATAGGTCAAGAGTATATGATTTAAATATGTAAAGAAATTTAATTAATCATAAATAATGGTATCATTATTTATATAACATGTTATAATATATATAGAAAGAATTAATAAATTTATCGAAACCTTTGGAGGTATCATAGGATGGAAAATCTAAAATCACAGGAAGAAATACCTAATTTTACGGGCATTACCTGTGATTCCCGTGAAGTAAAACCCGGTTTTGCTTTTATAGCTATCAGTGGGTTCATTACAGATGGTAATAAATATATAAATGAAGCTATTAAAAATGGAGCAGCAGTAATTTTTACAGATAAAAAAGTAGATACTGAAAATATACCAAAATATGATATACCAATTATTAAGGTAGAGAATAGCAGGGCATATTTAGGTTATTTAGCAGCAAATTATTATAACTACCCTTCAGACAAACTTAAGTTAATAGGGATTACAGGAACAAATGGAAAGACAACTACTACTCATTTAATATATAACCTTTTAAATTATAAAAATAGTACAGACTCTAGCCATAATAAATCTGCCGGTCTTATAGGAACAGTCCGTGTTGATACTGGCAAAAGAAATATTGATGGTAATCTAACTACCCCTGATCCAATTACATTACAAAAATTTCTTGATGAGATGGTAAAAAACGGCTTAAAGTATGCCTGTATGGAAGTCTCATCACATGGTATAAAATTAAAACGCATAAAAGGTGCTAAGTTTGCTGTTAAAGTTGGTACAAATATTAGTGCTGATCATTTTGACTTACACCCAAACTTTAATGAATATACCAATATAAAAAGGGAGTTTTTAGAGGGAGAAGATGAGGCACTTGTATTAATAAATAATGATAACAAATTTTTACGTTCATTTGGACAAATAGCAAAGAATCAAATCAACTTTGCTATAAATGAAAATACTGATGTTGTTGCAGATGATATTTTCAAATGGAAGAATGGACAAAGGTTTACATACCACCTAAACCGTGACCTACACAATAAGAATTTCGAAATAAACCCCTGTGAAATTGATATAAAAATGAATTTACCTGGACGCCATAATATATATAATGCCCTTATTGCAATAACTATTGCATTATATTATAATGTGCCGCAAAACACAATTAAAGATTTTTTTGAAGATTTTCAAGGTATCTGGAGAAGACTACAATACCTATATAACGATAAATTTACTATTATAGACGATTGTGCTCATAACCCTGGAAGTTATAATGCGGTCTTTTCTGCGATTTTAAATATGGAATTCAACAATTTAATTATAGTTAATTCACTCAGAGGAAATAGAGGTACGATAATCAACAAAAAGAATGCAGAGACAATAAGTAGTATATTAAAAAATATGAAAAACTATCATTTAATAACCTCAAATTGCAAAGATGTAGTAAAAGATATCGATAAAGTAAGTGAAAAAGAAGAAGATAGTTTCATAAATATACTTAGGAAGAATAATATTAATTTTGAACACTGCCGATCTCTAAAGCCTGCATTAAAAACCGCATTACAGTCTGTATCTAATAATGATATAATACTCTTATTAGGGCCGCATGCAATGGATCATGCTGGTGAATTAATACTGGAAATGATGGATGAATAAACTTAGTTATCCTAACTCTTTTAATCTTTTAAGATAATCTAACAGTAAATCCACAGTCTCTTCTTGAGTTTTCATTTGATTTACATTCCCTTTAAGTTCTGTAGAAAAAGGCAGACCTTTTATATACCAGCCTACATGTTTGCGCATTCGTGGAATAGCAGTCTTCTCTCCAAAATAATCTACAGCTTTATTTATATGATAAATGGCCATCTTTATAATTTCTTCATAATCAGGTTCAGCTAGTAATGTACCTGTTTTCAATAAATGAATAGCTCTTTTAACTAACCAGGGATTACCCTGACTTCCCCTGCCAATCATAACTGCATCGCATTTAGTCTCATCGAGCATTTTTCTGACATCCTCAGGAGTAAAAATATCCCCATTACCAATAACAGGTATTGAAACTGCTTCCTTTACTTCTCTGATAACTCCCCAATCAGCTTTACCTCTATAAAATTGTTCTCTTGTTCGTCCGTGAACAGCTACTGCCTTAGCACCCATTTCTTCACCAATGCGGGCTAACTGAACTGCATTTATGTTTTCTTTATCCCAACCTGTTCGAATTTTAAATGTAACAGGAAGTTCTACAGCCTCAACGACAGCCTTGATAATATCACCTGCTAAATTAGGATTCTTCATCAAAGCTGAACCTGAGCCATTCTTAACAATCTTAGGTGTGGGACACCCCATATTTATATCAATAATATCAGGATTTAATTCTTGTTCAATTATTTTTGCAGCCTGAGCCATAAAAGAAGCATCTTCGCCAAATAGCTGGATACTTATTAAACCATCATCTTTCACAGAATATTCCATTAAATCATAGCTTCTATCACTGCCATATACAAGTCCTTTACTACTAACCATCTCACTATATAACAACTTACATCCCATCTCACGTATTATCTGCCTATATGGAAAATCAGTTACCCCTGCCATAGGCGCTAATATAATCGGAATCTTTATATCTATGTCAGCTATCTTCATATAATCCCTCTCATTTATTTTTTTCTCTTTCTTGAACTCCATTTAATTCAATTATATATAATAATCCTTCCAATGTTAAATAGGGTTCTGTTTTATCAATTAATTCTGTCTCGGGGGCGATTAGATTTACGAGACCACCTGTAGCTATAACATATGTATCCTCGCCTATTTCCTTCTTAAACTGTCGTATTAATCCTTCAACCTGACCAATAAATCCATAAATAATTCCAGACTGCATTGCCATAATTGTATTTTTACCAATAGCACTTCTGGGCTTTATCAATTCTACTCTAGGTAATTTTGCAGCATTTCTAAAAAGGGATTCAGTAGATATTCCTACCCCTGGAGCTATTGCACCACCTAAGTATTCGCCCTCTCCTGAGATAGCATCAAATGTTGTAGCTGTACCGAAATCTACAATAATCAGTGGTTGTCCACCAAATTTTTCATATGCTGCAACTGCATTTACAATTCTATCAGCCCCTACTTCTCTAGGATTATCCATTTTAATATTTATGCCTGTTTTAACACCAGGCCCGACAATTAATGGCTCAATATCAAAGAAATTTTCTGCAGCAATTTTTAGTGATCTTACAATAGGCGGAACAACACTTGATATGGCAATAGCAGTGACCTCTTCAATATCTAACTTTTCATAAGTAAATAAATTATTAATTAATATTCCATATTCATCAGATGTTTTATCTTTATCAGTGGAAATATACCAATCCTTTTTAAGAACACCATCTTCAAAGACACCTAATACTGTATTTGTATTACCAACATCTATCGTTAAGATCATTTATATCATCTCCATTTTTTAAATCAAAACTGACTAGATTTATATAATTTATCTCCGTCATATATATTCCTTCATAATAGTGTTATTCTCCACACATAATGTATCCCTTCCCATATTATATCCTATGAAATAATTTTTAATGATAAACCCCCCTAATTAAAGGGGGGATGTCTTATTTAGCATTTTTAGTTATTTTTTAGTTTTATTTATTGTACATCTTCAGGACTTGTGGGAACCTGAATATCACCATCAATGATTTGTTGTTTAAGTTGATTTACTTGTTTCATCAAATCAGGGTGAACTTTAGCTAATGCTTGATCACTATAGCCAACTCCATCTTCAGCTAAACCATATACTTTATGACCTGCTTCAAAAGTACCTTCATTTAAGGCTTCTACTTCAGAATATACTGCATTATCAACTCTTTTTACCATACTTGTCAATACCCAATATGGCGCTAAGTGGGCTTGAGGTGAGTCAACACCGATAGCATATAGGCCTTTTTCTGCAGCTGCTTTAATTACACCTATACCACAGGCACCAGAAGCATGATAGATAACATCTGCACCTTGGTTATATTGTGTTAAGGCTAACTCTTTACCTGCACTAGGATCATCAAATGCCCCAGTATAACCTACAACTATATCAGCATCAGGGTTTATTTTCTTTACACCTGCAAGAAAACCTGCCTCAAATTTCTTTATCAAAGGCATCTCCATTCCACCGACAAATCCTACTTTATCAGTTTCACTTTCAAGTGCAGCTATTGCCCCCACTAAATATGAGCCCTCTTCTTCCTTAAATGTTATAGAAGCAACATTTGGAGAATCTACTACAGCATCGATAAGACCAAAAGTAGTATCAGGATATTGTTCTGCTACTTCCGCTAAGGCATCTGTCATTAAGAAACCAATAGCCCAAACCATATCATAACCCTGTTCAGCTAAACTGCTAAGATTCTCTACATAATCAGTCATTGCTGAAGATTCAATAACAGCTATCTCTGCGTTAAATTCACTTTCCGCCCTTAGCAATCCTCGATATGCTGCATCATTAAAAGACTGATCTCCTAGTCCACCAACATCTGTTACCATAGCAACCCTTAATACGTCTTCGGCCCCTTGATCAGGTACGGCTTGTTCAGTACCATTGTTTGTAAAGTAATAGACACCAAAAATAACAAGAACTGCAACTAAAATAAGAATTATTAAATTAGAAGTTTTCAATAAAATTCCTCCTCTATGTATTTTTTTGGTAGTAAAATTATAATTTTTCGTATATTATATTTTACCAACCCCTTCAATTTATTATTCTTCATATAAATGAAGATTCCTCCCATTTGTCAAAAAATAGTTACTTAAAAATTTAAAATACAAAAATCAATATATAATTTAAAGAAGATCAATATTTATTTAATCCGCTTTCTAAGACTTACATCACCAGCCCAAAATTTATGGCTTTCCCCAAAATCATCTAGTAATACCAACTCACCCTGGTCAGATATATCTAAGACTCTTCCATAATACACATTATCATTACTATATATTGTTACCTCTTCTCCTATTATAGCTAACTTATCCTTCCAGATTGTAAGCAATTCCTTTTCCTTAGCTGCTAAAAGCAAATTATAATATTTTTCAAAAGATTCTAGTACATTTACTAATAATTTATTTCGTACGATTGTTTGTTGATATTCAATCTTTAATGAAGTAGCAAGGTCTTCGATCCCTTCAGGAAAATGCTCCTGATTAACATTAATACCTATGCCAATTACAGCATACTTTATATTATCCATATCTGCACTCATTTCTGATAAAATACCGCATACTTTTTTATCTGATATCAATATATCATTTGGCCATTTTATCTTCACATTAGTTTCTGCATTATCGCTATCATTATTAAAACACTTATCCGATTGGGCAAGTCTATCAATATCCATTTCAATATTTGATAATGCTTTCAAGACAGCTATAGAAGCAGTTATAGTCAAAAAAGGAGATTTTATTGGCATTATTTGTGGTTTCATAAGTATAATAGACAACCAAAGCCCGCTACCTGCTGGCGAATACCACTTCCTGCCCAATCTTCCTTTCCCTGCAGTTTGTTCTTCGGCAATTACTATAGTACCTGATTTACAACCTTCTCTAGCAATTTCTTTAGCTTTGTCATTAGTTGAGCTAAGACTATCATAAACTAAAATTTCTTGACCAATTTCATCAGTATTGAGTTTAATTAAAACTTCCTCTGGAATTATCCTATCAGGAACTTTAGAAAGTGTATAACCCTTATTTGTAATAGAATCAATCAAATAACCTTTTTCACGCAACTTTTTAATATGTTTCCAGATAGTAGTCCGGGAAACGCCCATTCTATTACTTATCTCTTCCCCTGATATATAATTCCCACTGTTCTTATGCAACAATCTAATAAGTTCCAAATCTATATTGCTCATTTTAACCCCCAGCTAATTTAATATAATTTTAATCTTATTCTAATCATGCTTTAATTGTTTTTATACTACTATTCTATTATAATTTTTAATATAAAGTAAAGGATAATAAATAAATATTGTTTACTTATTTATGTATTTAAGTACAAAAAATAATTTAAAAACTATCAAAAGGAAGGTGACGTTTAATGAAATTCTTTACAAAATCAAAACTAACATCATATGTAGTCATAGCTTTAGTTGCTTTAATGATTGGTGTCGCTGTAGGGTCAAAAGATCAAGTAACCCCATATACCCGTGCAGATGAAGGACAAAATTTAGCAACCGGCGAAAAATTAAGTGCTGAGGAGATAAAAGTTCCTGGCGGAAACATATTTGCTGATATTGCAGCTCAGGTTGATGCTGGGGTGGTACTAGTAACATCAGAAGTGGAAGTTCAAGGGGGGCAACAGGGTACTCCATACAATGACCCATTCTTTAAATTTTTCTTTGGCGATCAATTTCAAATGCCAATGCCGGAGCAACAACAACCTCGAACCCAAGAAGGCTTCGGTTCAGGATTTATAGTTTCTTCAGATGGATATGTTGTTACAAATGAGCATGTAGTTCATAACGCAAGTAAAATAGAAGTTACTCTTACAAATTCCGAAGATCCACTACCGGCAGAGATAGTCTGGTCAGACTTTGATACTGACCTTGCTGTATTGAAGATAAAGTCCGATCAAGAATTCCACCCTATTAAAATGGGGGATTCGGACTCAATAAGACCTGGGGATTGGTCAATTGCTATTGGTAACCCATTCGGTTTTGAACACACAGTTACAACAGGTGTTATCAGTGCTTTAGGTAGACCAATAAATATTCCTACACAGAATAGCCGTCCTAGAAGCTACAGCAACTTGATTCAAACTGATGCTGCTATTAACCCTGGTAATAGTGGTGGACCATTATTAAATATTAATGGAGAAGTTATTGGAATAAATACTGCTGTTAGTCTACAAGGGCAGGGAATTGGTTTTGCAATACCAATAAATGAAGTAAAGCATATTGTTAAAGATTTACGAGAAAACGGCGAAATAGTTCAACCATGGTTAGGTATATATTATGGTGAAATGGATAAAAAGCTAAAAGAACAATATAAAGATTACTATGATTTAAAAGAATTAAATGGAGTAATGGTTGGTAAAGTAGTAGAAGATAGTCCAGCAGATGAAGCAGGTCTAATGACAAATGATATCATAACAAAAATAGATGATCAAGAAATTCTTAAACTAGAGGATGTAAAAAATACAATAAATGAAAAGGAAATAGGAGATACTATTAAAATTGAAGTAATTAGGGACGGTTATACAAAATTACTATTTACTGAAATCGGCAAAAGACCAAATCAGTTATAAATTTAATATCATTTATAACAATACAATTTTATAATAATACTAAAAGGTGCTCCTCTGTGAAGGAGCACCTTTTAGTATTAATACAATATTTAAATAATAGATTATATATACAAGCAACTAATAGACTGCCTAACATAATTTCATAAACAGATGAAAACCTATTTACCTGCATATTTAATATTGATCCACCTCATTATCTTTATTACTCATACTTAATAGATTCTATTATACTATATTTTGAAGTCTTAATTGCTGGACTTATAGAAGCAAGGATAGAGATAACAGCCCCAACTATTACTACATTGAAGAACATTGAGGGAATATAATGGATTCCAATAGGTATATTTATAGCCTCTAACATAAATTCTGCTAGTTTTATAAATAAAAATCCCCCGGCACTACCTATGATTCCACCAATTAATCCGGCCGTCATAGATTCAATAAAAATCATTTTTACCAACTGAGTTTTACTCATCCCTACAGAACGCATCACAGCAATGACCCTTTTCCTACTCATCAGACCCACCAAAAAGTTATTAAATACACCTACAATACCTATAATCATTATGATATAAGAAAACCCTGTTAACAGTGTCAAAAGACTGTCATAAGTTCGCATTTCACTCTCTTTCATTGATTCCACTGGCATTGACCAAACGTAGCGTTCACGAGAAAATTTGTCTTTGATGAGTTGATTAACTTGATCTGGGTCCTTATTTGTTCTTATATATATATCATTATAGTATTTTAACTCCATATCCCTTTTAAAATAAAGATTATTTGCAAAACCTACATTACCAAGATTCATAATTGTATTAATAAAGCCAACAATTCTATATGGTTTATTTCCTCTAAGGGTTTTAAGGGTTATGATATCACCTATCTTATAATTAAATTTCTCTTTACTTATCTGACTTAATATAATATTACGTGCTGAAGTAAAGTCCTTCAAAATGCTCTCCTTATTTCCAATAAAGTCAAAATCCCAATAATCAAAGAATGATTCCTGGTCAACACTATAAATATTAATCCCTTCATCCTTCTCTACTATCTTAACACCACCTGCATAATGACTTATATATACATCACTAACTCCATCAATTGATCTTATTCTAGAAGAGATCTGTCTATCGGCCTGTGATATATATGACATAATATCAAATTTCCCATCGTTATAAACGCTAAGAACCTCAATACCAACACTATTACTTATATTAGTAATCATTAATATGGCTGCAATTCCTATAGTTAATAGAGATATATTATTCATAATACTTTTATTGTCATGGAGATTTTTTGCTGCTAATATCCCCTCATTTCCCAGTGATAAACTATATATTCTTTCAAAAAACCTTAGCAAAAGGTTTGTAATATAGGGTACCATTAAAATTATTGATGTTCCTAATAAAACCATACACAGGAGATCAGCAATTAATGCTATGGATTGTGGTACAATACTCGGTATTGTTATTGAAAGACATAAAAACAAAATTCCTAAATACATCTTAAATCTACTCTTCTTTACTTTATTAACTATATTATTTAAGACAATATCTTTAACAGATATTTTAGAAATTTTAACTATAGGTATAATGGAACTTATCACAGACAAGGCTACAGCTCCACCGAATGAAACTGCGATATGCCAATAACTATAAACCATTTCTGCCTTCATCTGAATATCATTAAATTCGTCATAAGACATAGTCTGCATCATAATATAAAGTATAATGAAACCTAATACTATCCCAAATACCCCCCCTAACAATCCATAAAATAAGCTCTCTGATATTAGTAAAGTATCTGTCATAAAACGTGTAGCACCTATACTTCTAAATGTCCCAATAACAGGTATTCTCTCCATAGTAATTACCTTGAATGATGTATATATTATAAATATACTAATAAATACAACCAATGGGAGCATTAAGACAAAAGTTGTTGTCATCTGTCTAGTATATTCAAGAGCCTCCTCAGGGTTAATAGTCATACTGACTTCATATCTCGGGTATAGATCACTCAATATCTTTATTGCCTGCTCAATAGTCGTATTTTTATTTGTTTTAACGTACAGACGATTAATTCGACCACGTGCCCCATACAAAGCAGCCAACTTCTCCCGTGATGTAATAATTGTTATAGAACCATTATCAGGTCGGAAGATACCCTCTGCTAAGGCAATACCAGAAATAACAAATCGGTATTTATAGGCATTTATATCAAGTTTAATGTCATCCCCTATTTGCAAATTATAATCATCAGCCACTTTCCTACTGATAATAATACTATCTGTAGTAAAATCTCTAGTGTTTTGTTCTAGTAAAGTTATAGGATTAAATAATTGTAATTCTTGAAAATCATAAGCCATCAAATTGACATTAATTGACCCTGTCTGAGAAAACTTATAATTTGCTCCAGCTGAAATATAGGGGATTATGTAATCAAACTTATCTTTATATTGTTCCGCTCTGTAACTACGAAAAAAATTACTGGGAGAATCCTCCCCAGGACGTACTAATACTTCTGCTGAACCGATATATTTCTTCATTGTATTAAGGTGCATTTCTGCAACAGTATCCTGTATAGCCAATGAGGCAAAAAGAAGTGCTACAGAAAGGGTAATTGAAAATACAATTAAAAATGTCCGGAATTTATGTTCTTTTAACTTTTTTAAAGTAAATTTTAGTATTATCCACATAAGAAACTCCTTATATTTTTTACTATCAATACAAGACACGACCAAAAGTATAAACTCGGAAAAGTCCTAAGATACTTATTAAATAAATCATCTTTTTAATTTACCTTATTAATCTCTACATCAACATTATAATTAGGTAGAAGAAAGCTCTTCTCATCATCAATACTTATTTCCACTTTTATAACAGTCTCGCCACCTCTTTTTTCTGCCATATTATATATTTTAAGGACCTTCCCATAGTATTCAGTTTCTGGATTGGCTAGCGGAGATATTTTAACTGAGGCACCTTGCTTTACATCTTTAATAAATTCTTCAGGAACATCCGCCTCCACTATCTTGCTGTCTAAATTCATCAGACTAAACAATATTTCACCCTCTGCTTTATAATCCCCATTAATGCAGTTCATATTATATATAACCGCATTATCTAGATTTGCAATAATATCACTACCCCTTAGATAATCCTTTTGGAATAATTTCTCTTCTAGATTGTTTATTTCATCTTTAATTTCAATAATTCTATTTTCCTGGGAAAATACTTCTTGAGTATAATTCAACTCTAATTCATCTAGTTGGGACTCAATATCAACAATTATTTTGAGCCTCTCCTTTAAGGCCTTTCTCAATAAGCTTATTTCTTCTTTCTTTTTGTATATTAGTTCATTAAGGGTAAGTTTAGTACTAGTAAGCTTATCTTCTTGATTTTTTACTGTTTTCTCAAATTCATCGAATTTATATTGAGTAATAGCACCTGCATCTAATAATTTCCTTTTATCTATTAGCTCCTTCTTCTTGTTTTCAAGTATTCTACTAGCAACTTTTAAATCATTTTTTAATTTGACAAAATCAGGACTAGACTCATTAATTAATTCGTTTTCCTTTTTTTCTAAATCTAATCTATCTTTTTGATATAAATCCATTTCTACTGACAAATTTTCTTTCATTCTTTTCTTTATAAGTTTATTATTTTCAAACTTTTTATTTAATTCTTTTTGCTGAACAGTTAAATTCCTTTTCATTTTCTTTAACTGAAATTTTTGATCACTAATATCAAGCTTAATCAGCCGGTCACCTTTACTAACACTTTCACCCGTTTTAACTAATATCTCTTTTATTTTAACTGGGAAATCAAGAGTAATATTTGTTGTTTCCCTGACAACAACTTTTCCAAAAGCCTCTATTACACTAATTTCTTCTATGATTTCATCCTCAACCGGAACTGAACTTACAAACTGTTCATCTGCCTTACTTTCATCTGTTTGCAAAAAAATATAAACCCCAACACTAATTAAAATTACTAAAATAGTAACAGCAATTATTTTTTTCATTATACTATTCTACCATCCTTTAGCCTAATTATTTTTGTTCCAAAATCTGCTGAGCTTTCTGAATGTGTAACCTGAACAACAGTCTTATTCTTTTCTAAGTTTATTTTTTGTAAAAGTTCCATTATTTCTCCACCTGTTGTACTGTCAAGATTACCAATAGGCTCATCTGCTAGTATTACATCTGGATCATTAATTAATGCCCGAGCTATTGCCACACGCTGCTGTTGTCCACCTGATAACTCTCTAGGGGTATGAGTACGACGGTCTACTAAACCAACAATATCCAACATCTCATCAATTTCTTTTCGATAATGCTTCATCCTTTTACCATCAAGTAATATAGGAAGCATTATATTCTCTTCAACTGTTAAATTAGGTACAAGATTGTAAAACTGAAATACAAAGCCAATTTCCTTCCTCCTAAGTATGCTTTCCTCTTTATCTTTCATTATAGAGAGTTCTCTACCATTAATTTTGACACTACCTGAACTTGATTTATCTAGACTACCGAGCAAATAAAGTAAAGTACTCTTGCCTGATCCTGAAGGACCCATAATAGAAATAAACTCCCCTTTAAAAATTCTAAGATTTATATCCTTAAGAATTTCCATTTCTATTTCTCCCATATTATAATTTTTACATAAACTATTAGTTTCTATCATTACAGTCAAAACAAACACCCCCTTATACCTATGTACTATTTTGCTAGTGCACTATTATTATAATAGATGTTATATCTTATGTCAATAGTAAATTTCATAATAATACCAAAAAAAAAGACAGCATCTCTGCTGTCTCGCTTCTAATCTATATAAAATCTTTACTATATGGGGATATATCTCGGGATACTACTAATCATTTCAGATTTAGGCTAATATCTAGTGATTTTATGTTATGGGTTAAAGCACCAACAGAAATAATATCTACACCAGTTACTGCTACTTCAAGTAAATCTTTAAGAGTAATACCACCAGATGCTTCAACTATAGCTTTGTTAGCTATTATTTCTACAGCCCTTGACATTTCATTGTTGTCCATATTATCAAGCATTATTATGTCTGCACCAGCATTTAACGCCTCTTCCACATCACTAATATTCTCAACTTCTACCTCAATTTTAGTCGTATGACCTAACTGTTCCTTTATTTTATTGACAGCTTGATAAATTCCACCTGCTGCAAAAATATGATTATCTTTTATCATTACAGCATCATATAAGCCCATCCTATGATTATAGCCTCCACCAACTCTAACTGCATATTTTTCTAGTATTCTCAAGGTAGGAGTAGTTTTTCTAGTATCAACTATTTTTACAGGATAATCACTAACTGTTTCCACGTATTTATTGGTCCTTGTCGCTATACCAGAAAGGCGTTGTAGAAAATTTAAAGCTATTCTTTCTCCCTTAAGTATCTCTCGAATCGGCCCTCTTAACTCAGCAATCTCTTGACCAGGCTCAATTCTAGCGCCATCATTATGCAGATAATCAAAAACAATCTCATCACTAAATTGATAAAATACTTTTTCTGCAACGGGCAAACCAGCAATAACCCCTTCTTCCTTAGCTATAATTACGCCATTACCTATATCCGCTTCTGGTATCAGAGAATCACTTGTTAGGTCACCAGTCCATATATCTTCTCGGATAGCTCTTTCTATAATATCCTCTAATAATTTATCATTCCAGTACATAATCTTTCCCCTCCGAATTATATTTATTAAAAATTATATGCTTTTTAGACCACTCCTTTTGAGTATCTGGGTAATCATAGCGATAATGCCCACCACGACTTTCCTTTCTAATAATTGCTGCTCGAACAATTAAAAATCCATTAATAAGCATATTCCTATACTCATAATCTTTTGTGTATAATTCTTCCTGGTCAAATAATCTCTTTATCTCATGTTCAATCCATTTTTGTAGTTCTTTCAGTTGGATTTCAGTTCTTTCTATACCAGCTTTTCCTGTCATTAATTCCCTAAACTTCTCTCGCTGTTCGTGACTATCATAATCTTTATTATCATAGTCATAATCTTTATTACTATTGTCATAATCTTTATTACTATTGTCATCACCTTTTTGATCATTCAAGTTATCTCTACTGCCACTATTGAATTTGTTTCTCGTATGATTACTATCATCTATATATAAGTCGTTGATGTGTTTTTTATAAAAGTTTTCATTTATGCCTTTATCTAACGCTATATCACCTTTGAAAAAATCTCCCTCTTCTATCTGACCCTTAATACTTCCATAAATTCGATGTCCAAAAACAAGTCCCTCCAGAAGAGAATTACTTGCTAAACGATTTGCCCCATGTACACCAGTGCAGGCAACTTCCCCACAGGCATATAAACCTTTAATACTGCTATGCCCATATGTATCTGTCTTAATTCCACCCATTAAGTAATGAGCAGCAGGGACAACCGGTACTAATTCCTTTCTCATATCTATACCGTACTTTCTTAAAGTGTTATATATTGTGGGAAAACGATTTTCTATGTATTCATCATCTAATTCTGTGACATCTAGATATACATATGGTTTTCCATCTTTCCTGGCCTCATTTACAATAGCTCTAGCAACGATATCCCTGGGAGCAAGGTCTGCTAAATGATGATAGTCAGGCATAAACCTTTTAGTATTTTTATTACGAAGAACAGCCCCCTCTCCCCGTACACTTTCTGAAATCAAAAATGATAGGCCTGAGGGGTTATAGAATGTAGTGGGGTGGAATTGTACAAATTCCATATCCATTATCTCAGCACCACTAAGATAAGCTGCTGCAATACCATCACCTGTAGTAACTGGGGGATTACTGGTATTAGAATAAACCCGACTACTTCCACCACTTGCTAGAATAACAGCCCTGGCTTTATATATAATGGGTACATTGTTACCATAAGCCAAAATCCCCGAAATCTGTTTTTCCCCCTCAGGTTCATTAACATCCTTGTTAATAGCATTTACCCTAGTTTTCTTTGTCTTGTTTTGATTTATTTTATTTGGTATTTGTTGTTTTGTTATTTGTTGATCTCTAGATTTTATAGAGTGATTAGACTTAGCTGTTAAAAGATTAACCATAAATGTATTTTCATGTAATTCAATATTGTCATTTCT
>JADQBV010000351.1 GCA_016278415.1 Halanaerobiales bacterium | reverse complement strand
CTGTTAAGGTAACGCCTGGGAGAATAGATTCGAAGTAGGTGTGCGGCCATTTTTTCTTTTAAATAATCTCAGAAAAACTCTATCAAACTTATTTGTTTTGATTTGGGTAGAGAGATTCACTTACAGTAAAGTATAATATTTTCTGCGCTTTTCTTGCAGGAAATATATTTTTTTTATATAATAAGTATAGTTGAAAGTATATTTCATATAATTAAAGGTTTAAACGAAGTATATTCAAATAATTAATGTTTAAACAAGTGAATACTTGGCTCGGTAGGCAATTTTATAATTTTTAAAATCAAATTTTATTTAAGGGTGAACATAATGGCATTTCTTTCATTATATAGAAAATATAGGCCTAATAGTTTTAAAGATTTAGTAGGGCAAAAACACGTTATAAGAACCCTAAAAAATGCCCTGGAGTATAATAGAATTGCTCATGCCTACTTATTTGCTGGCCCCAGGGGTACAGGGAAGACCTCTACTGCCAAGATATATGCACAGGCATTGAATTGTATAAAAGGTCCTACTGCAGAGCCTTGTGGCGAGTGTGAGGCCTGTCAAAAGATACAGTCGGGACAGTCAATAGATGTTATAGAAATTGATGCAGCATCAAATCGTGGTATAGATGAAATTAGAGATTTAAGAGAAAAGGTTAAGTTTTACCCCAGTGAGGGTAAATACAAGGTATATATTATTGATGAAGTACATATGTTAACCAAGGGGGCATTTAATGCCTTATTAAAGACCCTGGAAGAACCACCGACTAATGTAGTGTTTATACTGGCAACAACTGAGCCTCATAAGGTAATAGATACTATACTTTCTCGTTGTCAACGTTTTGACTTTTCCCTATTATCAACTAATGATATTATAGAAAGACTTGAATATATATGTAAAGAAGAGGGAGTACAGTATGAGCAGCAATCATTAAGTCTGATTGCAACTGCTTCTAATGGTGGATTGAGGGATGCTATTAGTTTACTTGACCAGACTATTTCTTTTACTAATGGTAATATTACAGCATCTGAGATACAGGAGATGTTGGGGAAAGTAGACATTTCCTTTTTAAAGGATTTTATGAATAAGGTTTTTGATAAAGAAAGCTCAGAAGTACTAGAAATGATTAATGATATTATCAATAGTGGTAAGGGGATTTCTATATTCGTTGATGACCTAATAGGTTTTCTACGTCAAACCATGCTATATAAGGAGTGTGGTAAGGATACAAATGTCTTTGACTTTACTGATAGTATTATTAATAGAATAGAGGAATTAGCAAAAAAAACTAATACAGAAAGATTACTACGATGTTTGGATATATTAACTGGGGTTGAGCGAGAGTTAGCCTATGCAGACCAACCAAGGATTATATTGGAATTGGGTATAATAAAGATGATGTCTTCTGATGCAGATAATTCATTACAGGGTTTACGTTCTCGAATTGCTGAATTGGAATATAAAGTAAGACAGCTCGTAGAGAGCAAAGACCTTGAAAGCAGGAGTAATACATCCCTAAGCAAGATGACAGGAGATAATGAGACTAAAGGTAAAGCTGAGGATGAGGGAGATAGACAAAAAGAAACTTCTAGTTCAAATAGTGAGGATAGGTCTGATTCAAACAGTAAGAGAAAGAAAGATCTTAATGAAAATATGAATACTGATAACAACAATTCTGTAGTTAAAACCGATAAAAAAAATAATACAGACAATAATATAGACAATACAAATAATGGGAACACAGAAAATAAGACAGAAGAAAAAATGATGGATAATAGTTCTACAGAAACCAAGAGTGGGAAACAACTGTCTATCCAGGACATTGAAAATGCTTGGCCTGTAATATTGGGGAAAGTTAAGGAAGAAAGTATTAGTGTACATGCAATGTTGATGGAAGGAAACCCCAAAAAAACAGTTGGCGATATCTTTTACATACAATTTCCTGATGATAAAAATTTCCACAGGAAAGGTGCTGAGCAACAGGCAGGATTAATCCAAAAGATAATTAATAAGGTAACAGGATTTAATTGTCAACTCCAATTCATAAATGAGAGTGATGGAGTTGTTCAAAGTAAAAAAAAACTAGCTAAAGCTAATGATAAAAATAGGAATAATAAAGCAAGTAATGATTCTAAAATAAAGGAAAATAGTGTTGTGGATGAGGTTATTAAGGCCTTTAATGGTAAAATAATAAAAGTAAATCATCAGATTTTAGACGATGAATGAGTAAAAAAATCTATAGGAGGTAATAGTTATGAATATGAATAAATTAATGAAACAGGCCCAGCAGATGCAGGAAAAAATGGGAAAAATGCAAGAAGAATTAGAAAAGAAGACAATGGAAGCTACTGCAGGTGGTGGGGTTGTTAAGGTTGTAGTAAATGGGAAACAGGAATTACTAGATATCCAAATTGATCCTGATGCTGTTGACCCAGAAGACGTTGAGATGCTAGAAGATTTAATTCTTGCTGCTGTAAATGAAGGAATGCGTAAGGTACAGGATATGGTTAATCAAGAGATGGGTAAAGTTACAGGTGGGATGAATATCCCAGGTATGTTTTAATGAGATATTACCCGCAGCCAATGGGCAAACTGATAGGTGAGTTAAGTAAGTTGCCTGGTATAGGCCCAAAAACTGCCCAGAGGCTTGCGTTTTATATTCTTGGAATGAATACAAATTCTGTAAGTAATCTTGCACAATCTCTACTTGAAGCTAAGGAGAAGATCAACTACTGTTCTATATGTAATAATCTTACGGAAGAAGAATTATGTGATTATTGCTCATCCGAAGAGCGGGATACAACCCTAATATGTGTTGTAGAAAGCCCTAAGGATGTAATAGCTATGGAAAAAACAGGGGAATATCACGGTTTGTATCATGTTTTGCATGGATCAATTTCACCTATGGATGGCATTGGGCCTGATGAGATTAGAATTAAAAATTTGATACCACGATTACAAGAAGGAATAGATGAAGTAATTGTAGCTACTGACCCTAATGCTGAAGGTGATGTTACTGCAATGTATTTGAGTAAACTACTGAAGCCGATAGGTGTTAAGGTTACACGGATAGCACACGGGCTTCCAGTTGGTGGAGATTTAGAATATGCTGATGAAGTTACGTTATCAAAGGCTCTAGAAGGAAGACGAGAGATATAGTAAAAGGTGATAGATAATATAAAAGGTGTTCTTTATTTCAGAGGGAACTTATTATTTCATACTGAAACTTAGCCCTAAAGGATGAACCTAAGGCTCTAAAACGAAAGCAGTTAGTTATCGGGTTAAAAATGTACTAGTATTAAAAATTAAAATTTTTGAATAAAAATCATAAAAGAGCCCCTTTGCTACTAGTAGCAAAGGGGCTCTTACTAATTACTAGTTTGTTTATTCTCTAAAACATTGCTCCTTGAATTTCCCAATATACTGATGAGTCTTTTAATGCTGTATTCATATTTAAATAATCTAAAGCGGTATTTTGTCTATTGTCTTTAACATCCGGATCAGCACCCTCGTTTATCAGGGTAAGTATAATATCTCCATTTGTATTGGCTTCAGCAGCATGCATAAGTGGAGTCATTCCATTTTGATCTCTAGTATTAATAGTTGCATTATTAGCAATTAGAGTTTTGATTACCTCTGGGCTATTACTAAATCTTGCTGCTATTGTTAAAGGAGTCCATCCATCTAGATTACGTGCATTTACTGCGGCACCTGCATTAGCTAATAATTTAACTGTTTCTGGATTGCCATCTTTAGCTAAATACATTAGTGTTGTGTAGCCTTCTTTGTTTCTTGCATCAATGTCAGCACCAGCATCTATCAAGCTTTTTATGATTAAAGGGTTATTCTGATAATTAGCTGCTAACATTAATGGTGTCCAACCATCATTATCTCTCGTATTTATATTGGCATCTGAATCAAGAAGTGTATTAAAAACACCCAGGGTACTATTATATCTAGCGGCCAGCATTAATGGTGTCCAACCTTTGTAATCTTGAGCGTTAACATCTGCTCCTAATTCTATCAGGGTTTTTAATACTCTGGATTCTTTACTTTGGCGTGCTAAGATCATCAAAGCTGTATGTGTGTCCTGATTTCGTGTTTCAAGATTAGCTCCTAATCCTATTAGTGTTTTGACAGTATTGTTATAATTATAATTAGCAGCATGCATCAAAGGAGTCCACCCCTCTGTATCACGTGTTTCAATATTAGCGCCGGCTTTTACTAATGATTTGATTATTTCTACATTGTTATTTATTGCTGCGTGCATTAAGGGAGTATATCCATTCTTGTCTTTTGCATTTATGTTTACTTCATAATCTAATAGTATATTAATTGATCTTAGACTATTATTAACTGCAGCATGAATTAGTGGGGTATAACCATTTTTATCTCTACTGTTCAAGTCTGCACCTAATTGTATTAATGATTTAACAACTTCAAAATTATTAGCATTTGAAGCGTATATTAAAGGGGTCCACCCATTTTCGTCCCTGTCCATTAAATCGGCTCCATTTTTGATTAAAGTTGATACAACTTCTGGGCTATTGTTATCAGCCGCGTGCATTAGAGGAGTCCAACCAGCTTTGTCTCGAGCCTTTATATTTGCCCCTGCATAAATGAGATTTTCAATTACTTCGGAGTTGTTAGAATAGGCTGCATGCATTAAAGGAGTCCAACCATTATTATCTCTTGCTGTCACATCTGAACCTATTGCAAGCAGTGTAGTAACTACCTGGGCATTATTCTTGCCGGCAGCAATCATTAAAGGGGTAGAACCATTTTTATCCCTTACATTTAACTCAGCACCAGCTACAATAAGACTAGAAATTACATCAGAATTGTTACCTGCTGCAGCATAGCAGAGGGCTGTCCAATCATTACTATCTTTTGCATTTAAATCAGCGCCTGCTTTAATTAAGGTTTTTACTATTTCAGCTGTATTAATATTGGCAGCTATCATTAAGGCAGTTCGATTATTTTTATTTTTAGCATTAATGTCACTACCAGACTCTAATAATAAAGAAATTATTTCTTCGTTATTATTATATCTAGCTGCTATCATCAGTGGGGTCCACCCCTCGTTTTCTGTTACTTTTGTTTCTGCACCACTATCAATAAGTAGATTTAATATATTAAGCCGATTATGATATGTAGCGAACATTAAAGGTGTCCAACCATCTTTGTCTTTAGATTCTAGATATGCCCCGGCATCCAGTAGTGTATCTACAACATCTTTACTGTTATATGATACAGCATACATTAGTGGTGTTAAACCATTATTATCCCTTGCATCAATATTTGCACCTGCTTCTAGTAGGGCTTTGACAACCATACTATCATTGGAATTTGCTGCAAATATTAAAGGAGTCCACCCATTTGAGTTACTCATATTGATATTTGATATTTCTTTGATTGTTGCTTGTACTTCTTGTAGAGAACCTTTTGCGAATACATTGCTGTAATCTTTATTCAGTTCTTCCGCAAATAAAATAGAACTAAAACTTAATAAAATAATCATTAAAATTACTATATTCTTTTTATACATAAAGCATTATCCCCCTAATAGTTGTAATATTATCCATCTTTTTATATAGTTCTACTTTAATAGTATTTTTCCTTCATAAATATAAGATTTTTTAAGAAATTAAGGAAATTTGCTAGTAATTTAAGATTATTTTGCTTGATTTTTTATTCTGTGTTATAATATTTCTGATAAAGTATATAGTATAATAGAATAAATAAAAAGATAAAATAGGGAACAAATATAAGAAATTATAGTTAATGATAATTTAGCGATTAGCTTAAGGAACCGTGATGGCATTCAGGTTTGATGCTTAAGATTTATTTGCTAAGTTCTACTTAATAGTCTATAAATTAGAAAACAGGAGGGGAAGATAGATATGATTACTACAGTTACCTTAAACCCGGCAATAGATAGGGAATATTTTGTTACTGAACATGTACCTAAAGAACATAAATATCTATATGGTGAACAAGATATAAAGGTATATCCTGGTGGTAAGGGTTTGTTGACTGCAATAAATCTGAAACATCTGGGTTATTCTGATGTACAGAATATTGGCTTTTTAGGTGGCAAACAGGGTTTGTTTTTTGAGAAAATGGTACAGGAACATAAGATTACAACTAATTATATATATACTAAAAATGAAATAAGGAATAATGTATTTATTATCGGGAAAGACCCAGTTACATATACTCATTATAATGATTATACCTATAAAGTAACTAAACGGGATGTTGAGGACTTGATTAAGAGGTTTAAGAGGGCTATAGTCGATAGTGATATGATTGTGATAGCAGGTTCTATACCAGAGGGTGTAGATTTTGATATATATCAGCGTTTGCTTAAGATATGTAATGAATTAGATAAGACTGTTTTTCTACAGGCTAGTGGCGAGGCTTTCAATCTTGCCTTAAAAGAAAGGCCAAAGGTAGTAAGTCCTTACTTTAAACATACTCGGAAAATATTTGATGAAGAGGTTGTTGAATATGAGGATTATGTTAAGATGTGTCGTAGACTGATTGAGGAAGGGGCGCAAAATGTAGTAGTTCCCTATCATTGTGACCGTCTCTTATTTACAGAAGGTAGAATATACTCTGTATCTCCTATTGATTTCTGTCTGACAAATTGGTTAGGTGCTGGTGATGCCTATAATGCTGGTTTTTGTGATTATATATATAGTAAGGGATTTGACTTTATAGAGGCCAACAGATATGGTGCAGCTGCAGCTTTAACTGTTGCGGAGAATAAAAGCATATTTATTGATGATAGAAAGTTAATTGAGAAAAATTTAAATAGAATTGAAGTTAAGGAACTGGAGGTGTAGTCAGTGGCCGTTATAAAGGATTATATGACAAGAACATTAATATCTGTTTGTGAGGAAGATCATATTGATGACGCAATTCGGATTATGCATCAAGCGGAAATGTCAGTTTTACCTGTGGTTAATGAAGAGAATAAGTTTTTAGGGACTATCTATAGTGAGAATATATTAAAGAATATTATACCGGAGAAATATGGTTTCTTAGACAGCAATCGTCTTTTATATGAAATTGATCAGGCTGCTGAGAATTTAATTGAAATAAGAGGTAGAGAGGTTAAAGAATATATGTCTACACGAACGTCGGCTATAAGGGAAAATGACAAGATGTATAAGATCGCTGATGTTATGTTAGATAATAAAGAATCTATTCTTTTTGTTGTCAATGAACAGGGCAATCTCAGGGGATACATATCCCGTGCAGACCTCCTTTACTACCTATTAAAGGTTAGTAATAAACAGGATGAATGATAATAAGTTTATAATTTCAATAAGATATCGAGGTGTATTAAATTGGAAATTGATTTGATTGAAAAATTACAGAGTATTGAAGAATGGTTTTTATTAAATCAGGCTGGGGATAAATTTATTTATGTAATTGGATTCTTAATTTTCGCAGCATTTTTAGTAGTGCTCCTGGCCAAGAAGTATAGGGTTCCCATTGTTGTGGGCTATGTATTTTTAGGTATATTGCTAAGTCATGATATTGTTAATAAACTACCCTTTTTAACAGCCGAGCAAAAGGAATGGTATTTTTTCTCTTTAGAGAATTTTGAGTATATAGCTAATATTGCATTAGCTTTTATTGCTTTTACTATTGGTAGTGAACTCTCTATAAAAATATTAAAACGTTTAGGTAAACCAATAATATTTATTGCTTTATTAGAGGCTACAGGGGCCTTTATAATAGTTACACTAGCAGTTCTTGCTATAGGGCAACCACTGTATCTGGCTTTGATACTGGGAGCTATAGCTTCAGCAACTGCTCCGGCTGCTACAGTTATGGTACTCAAAGAGTATAAAGCCGAGGGTATATTAACCTCGATGATTATGGCTGTAGTCGGGATAGATGATGCAATAGCTTTAATTATTTTTAGTTTAATGGCACCTATTGCGTATATGCAATACAGTGGAGAAGGACACCTGGCCCTCACTCATATAGTGGGAGAGCCTATGATAGAGATTTTTGGTTCGATTTTACTTGGCCTTATTATAGGCTATCTATCTCAAAAGTTAATTAGTACCTTTGAAGATGATACCAAGAAAATATTAACTTTGGTAACAACAATTATTGGTGCTTCAGCTATGGCACTTTTATTAAATTTTTCACCTTTAATAACTAATATGACAGTTGGTTTTGCATATCGTAATTTTGCTAGAAAAAATCTTGGGATAAGTAACTATTTGGATACACTTACTACACCTTTATATGCTATGTTTTTTATTCTAGCAGGTACTGAAATTCAACTTACAAGTATTGCTTCAAGTAGTTTCTTGATTATTGCCTTTGTTTATCTGATTGCCAGGGTTATAGGGAAAATATCAGGTGCGAGATTAGGAGCAACTATAGGGCAGGCCCCAGATAAGGTTAAAAAGTATATTGGTTTTGCATTATTACCACAAAGTGGTGTTGCTATAGCATTAGCTTATAGTGTTCAGAAACACTTTGTGACAGCTCCTAAAGTAGGACTGTTGGTTTTTAATGTATTATTATTTACTGCAGCTCTTACAGAGGTGTTTGGCCCATTTGCAACTAAGTATGCGGTAATTAAGGCAGGAGAGGCACATGAAAATATAGTTGAAAAATCGGCATAGAACTTGAATCCACATTTTGATGTGGATTTTTTTGAATCATGAATTTTTAAGAGGTGTTTTTTTATGGATTCCCTGTATTCGGGAAGGATGTTAGAAGTAAAAGAATGGTTATTATATAATCAAGCTGGGGATAAGATAATATATATTATTGCGTTTTTTACTATCATGTCTTTATTAGTAGTTTTCTTAACCAAAAAGCTGAAAGTCCCTATAGTAGTTGGTTATGTATTTTTAGGTATCTTATTAAGTGTTGATTTAATAGAAAGGCTTCCCTTTTTAACTGTAGAGGCTAAAGAATGGTATGGGTTTACTGTAGAGAGTTTTGATTATATTTCTCATTTAGCACTGGGATTTATTGCTTTTACTATTGGCAGTGAATTATCTATACGTGTTTTAAAGAAGTTAGGTAAGAGTATTACCTATATTACTGTTGTACAGGCCCTGGGTGCCTTCTTTGTTGTGGCTGCTGGCGTTTATTTACTAGGCTATCCTATATATATGGCTCTTTTGTTAGGAGCTATTGCTACAGCTACCGCACCTGCTGCTACTGTTATGGTACTACAGGAATACCGAGCCGAGGGTTTGATAACATCAATGATTCTTGCAGTTGTAGCTATTGATGATGCCCTTGCTTTAATTATTTTCAGCTTAATTGAGCCTATCGCCTTGATTCAGTTTTCTGGTGGAGGGGCTTTACATTTAGGACAGGTCTTATTAGTACCTGCCTTTGAAATATTCGGTTCAATCATAGTAGGTCTTATACTGGGTTATTTTTCTCAGAAACTGGTTGTAAGTATAGATGATAAAACTAAAAAAGTACTAACATTATTAGCGACAATTATAGGGGGGACAGCTTTCTCCATCATGTTCCATTTATCTCCTTTAATCACTAATATGGCGATTGGTTTTGCTTATAGGAATTTTGCCAGAAAAAATCTTGGTATAGCTGAGCATATGGATACAATCACAATACCATTATATGCATTGTTTTTCATTATTGCCGGTACAGAGATTAGTTTTGATGGTATTGCTTCCTGGACTTTTTTCGCTTTGGCCGCTGTTTATTTCCTTACAAGAGTTATTGGAAAAGTAGGAGGGTCATGGTTAGGTGCAGTTATAGCTAAAGCCCCTGAAAAAGTAAGGAAATATGTTGGTTTAGGCTTACTACCTCAGAGTGGTGTTGCAATTGCTTTGGCATATACTGTGCAGAAAGACTTTATTAATGTGCCATCTGTTGGGACATTAATCTTTAATATTTTATTAATTACAGCTGCTCTAACTGAAGTTGTAGGTCCACTGGCTACTAAATATGCTATTACTAAGGCTGGTGAAAATAGGGTTGAAGAAAAGAAGGGTGCTTAAGATTAGTGTATAATTCCATATGAAATATAAAAATTTCGACTTTTTAATATAGTTTGAGTCTTCAATTAATATTTAATTAAAATAGAATTAGACCACCTAAGCAAATCAAACTTTGCTTAGGTGGTCTTTTGCTTATATAGGTATAAAATCCTTCAAATAAGTCAAAAATAAAGGAAGAGATGGGGTGGTTCTTTGTTTGGACATTCTTTATTGTTTTTGCTATTAGCTGCAATTGCTGGTTTAACTATGGCTTTACAGGGCTCTTTGAATTCTGTTTTAGGAAAAAAAATAGGTATATTTGAGGCCTCATTTATTGTACATTTTACTGCGGCAATAATATTAGTAATTATATTATTATTAAATATAAGCAAGGGAAATATACAGGCCTGGAAGGAAGCACCGTGGTATCTATATCTAGGTGGGATACTGGGGGTTATTATAAGTTATACTGTGATAGTTAGTATTCCAGAACTAGGTGTTGCCGTTACAACCACAGCAATAGTAACTGCACAGGTATCAACAGCATGTCTCCTTGATCATCTAGGCTCCTTTGGACTTGACAGAATACCTTTTACATGGATAAAGTTTTTAGGAATTATATTTTTAGTCATAGGCGTCAGACTAATGCTTGTTAAGTAAAGTGATTCTTAGTTTCAGGGAAAGTACTGAAACTTAGAAGAGCCAATCCTGGGACATACTGCTACTTGCAGTCGTGATTTGTAAGAGTCTAGTAGCAGTTAGTCATGAGGGTAAAGTGATTCTTAGTTTCAGGGAAAGTACTGAAACTTAGAAGAGCCAATCCTGGGACATACTGCTACTTGCAGTCGTGATTTGTAAGAGTCTAGTAGCAGTTAGTCATGAGGGTAGGTATATCTATATATTTTTTAGGGGGTTATCAATATGGTATTAACAGAGATTAAGACTCAATTTAATGGAATGTTAGAACGGTTTAGGGAAACATTGCAGCCTATTTTGGAAGAGAAAAAAATAGTGAAAGAACATGAGCCTGATTTGAAAGAATACCTAGGCAAAGCACACCTGGAATGGAAGGAAGCCCAGTGCTATTTCAACAATGTATCTGAACCTGAATTGGTTGATCATGCAGCATTTTTATTAAGGGCTGCTGAAAGTAAGTATATGTACTTATTAAGGAAATATAAAGAAAAACAAGTGACATAAAAAGTAACTATAGGAGCATTAACAATCAGTAGAGAATTGTGTTATAATTAAGATATGTACAAATTTTACGAAATTGGAATGATAGGGGTGTATTATTATGGCTAAAGAGGAGTATTTAATAATCCCTAGAAATGTGGAAGATGGACATCGTATTATTCAAAAGATATATAATCAATTATGTATCATCTCAACATTATCCGGAAAACAAAATTTAATTCCTACTGTAAAGTACAGAAAAATGTCTGTAAATGAAATGATTGGGGAGAAAATTATACCAGCAGTTTTTTCGGATGAAGAGATAACTTTATTAAGTATGTACTGTAATGATGAAATTGATAGTGCTAACTTAGTTCCTAATATTTCTAACAAAGAAATGCAAATTCCCATACCTTTTATTGAGGATTTTAAGGTTTTTAAGTATCAGGATATTGCTAAAGACTTAAAAAGTAGTAGCAAATGGCTTTTGCAAATTATTGATTTTTTTAATTTTTTAACAAATGAGGGTTATAAGATTTCTAGTAATGTTGAGCCAGATGATTTCTTGTACAGGCCAGATGCTAGTATAAGATGTTTTATTGGTTTTAATAACTTACAATATATTAAGGGATTAAATAAAGAGTCTATAGTTAATCATAATTTAAACTCCCTGGCTTTTTTACTTAACAAGTTTTATATACAGGATACAGAGAAGTTTGATGCAAGGCTATATCAAGAAAAATGGTTTGAGAAAATAGAGGGTAGATTAATAGAACCCCTTCTTTATAACAAGTATTCTGCAATTACTTATAATAATTTCTCAGAAATTGAAGAAGATTTAGCTGGAGATTTAAAAACTAAGGTTAGGAAACAGAACATCGGGGTTTTTCTTGATGTCGCTAATATGCTAACACCAATGTATACTGAGTACTCTAAGATGGAAATAGACTTTAATAAATTATTTGAATTAGTATTTGGAAGGAAAAATTCTAGAAATATAGTTAAAAAAATAGCAGTTGTATTTTTGCCGGAGTATAATGAGCAAGTTTTTAAGAAGGAAAAGTATGATTTAATTTTTGAGATAAAAGACTACCTGGATTCATATGGTTTTGAGGTTCTAACTGTTGAAAATCAAACTGCAGCAGCAAAGATAGATGTTGATGGAGAGCTTAGGGATACAGATGATGATAAATTAATTGAAGTGATGGAAAATTCCTTGAATGAGCTGGATAGTGTATTGTTATTAACAGGGGATATGCATTTTATAGATATAGCCCAAAAATACAGGGATTATGGCAAAGATATTAAATTAATATCTGCTAGTGAAGATAACACTAGTAATATTATTATGAAGGAATTTGATCACCATTTTATTTACGAATATTGGGATTGTATTAACTATATATAACGGGGGAAGAGCAAATGGAAACGATTAGAATAATTGCTGAAGGAATAAGCGGAGACCAACTTAGTTTGATGGTTTTTTATGTTCTAAGTATCATGTTTGTTATTGATATTCTTTTATACATTATAATTTGGACTAATCTTATATCATTAAATAGAAAGTTAAAGAATGGATATATATATAAAAGGCCGCTAAAGAAACTAGTTGAAGGCTTTGAAGATTTAGTAAAGATATCAGTGAATGATATCAATACAAGGGCTTATATAGATGATTTCTTTTCTACTTATAAGGCTATTTTAGTACCCTTACCTTTAATGGATTTTATTAAAGTGCCTCTAATTAGTGCAATAAAATTCATAAAAGATACTGTTTCATTATTTATTCTGGTTGGTGTTCTAGGGACCTTTGTTGGGATATATACCTCATTAGTACATGTACTTAATAGCTCAGATGGTTTATTAGGTGGTCTTGATAGCATATCTCCAGTCTTATCTGGTATGGGTACTGCCTTTGCTACTAGTATTATAGGTATGAGTCTAGCCCTTGCTACTACCTTTATTCTAAAATTATTTAATGCCGAACAGTTTTTGGCAGGAATAATGGCTAGAACTGAGAACTATCTTGATAATGAGGTAAAGATAGCAAAAAAATCATTTTTGAGTAAGTCAATTAAGGGTATTGAGCAGGGAATGAAGGATGGTTTTAGTCAACTTGTTGATTTAAATAATAAAATACATTCAGACCTAAAGGGTTTTGGGGAATTTTCCCAGCAGTTTGAAGAAGCTGCAGGATATATGGAGAACTTCAATACAAATCTTGCTGGCAGTATGGATGACCTTAAAGAATTCTACCAAACAAATAGGGATTTCACTAAAGATTTCACTAAAGACGTTCATGTATTATCAGTAAAGTTGGATAAATTGTTTAGTGGTATTGATAACATGAATAAACACCAGAATCAGGTAGGGGTATTAATAAAAAATAATTTTGATCTACAGGAAGAGAATATAAAGGTACTTAAAGATATAAGTGAAAAGTCTTCCCTTTCACGAGAAGAACTAAAGGAGAACTATCTACTCTTCAGACAACAGCTTTCAAATGATACTGGAAAGTTAGATGATTTGTTCCAGCTAATCCAGAACACTTCTGAGCAACAGCTTAAAGTTGCTGAGAATTACCGCGATGTAGTAAAAGGAGTAGATTCCTTAAGACAAGAGGTTGCTGTGACCTTTCAGGATAATATTCAATACTTAAATAATACTCTAGAAGGGATTAAGAGTAGTTATAATAGTGAAATGAATCGTAATGTAAAAACCTTTTCTGAACATGTAAGTCTTTCCAACAAAATAATTAGTAGTGGATTAGATTCCTTAGCAGATAAATTTGACGATAATGAGTCTACTATGGCTAAATATTTAGGTGGATTGGCTTTTAATGCTAATGATTTAGAGGGTGTACTTAAGGAGCTAACAAAGGTAGTGAAAAGCATAGAAAACAACTTAAATAGTCATAGTAAGTCAATAAGGGATTTTACAAAAGTTGTCGAAAAGGAAAAGAAGGAGAGGGATAAAGATGCTGGGGCAGAATAGAAGTATTCTAAATTTACAGGATAGTGAAGAAAATTTCTGGCCCACCTTCACTGACTTACTAAGTGTAATTATCCTTGTGATTTTATTGGTTTTAGTATCATATATTTTTGTGGCCCAGGTAACTACCAAGCAGACTCAAGAAGCTCGTGATATGATTAATAATCGAATAGATGAAGTGGTCGGCTTTAGAGAGAAAATAGTGCGAGATCTTAGCAGTAAATTTAAAAGTTCTGATTTGACTATTAATTTTGATGAGAATACAGGTGCTATTTCTTTTAGTGGTGAGGTTTTGTTTGATACTGGTTCAGCCAATATAAAACCTGTATTTAGAGAAATGTTGGAAGACTTTATACCTGAGTATGTAGGGGTGCTTCTTAATGAAAAGAATAGGGATAATATTTCCCAAATAATTATTGAGGGTCATACTGATGATATTGGTGATTATATGTCCAACCTAGATCTGTCTCAGCGCAGGGCTGCAAATGTAGTTAAGTATATTTTAAGTGACCAATTTACTGATTTTCAGTATAAAGAAGAGCTTAAATATTATATAACTGCCAACGGGAAGTCAGAAAGTTCCCTAATTCTAGACGATAATGGTACTATAAATAGACAGAAATCACGTAGAGTTGAATTGAAATTTAACCTAAAAGATCAGTATTTTATTGATAAAATGAAAGAGCTTGTTAATAATTGAGGACCTCCATAACCGTTGTTGATATTCTCAGAAACTTTATCGGATATTATCAGTCAATTAATTAGGAGAGGAACCATAATTGATTATTTACAAATCCTCTCCACTACTTGTTACAACTAATTTACCATGTTTGACCCCTCGTAGGCCGATTAATTTGCCTGCAGCTTGTTCAACTTCTTCAGCCTTTCCTTCTACAATAATAACTTCAAGGCAAAAATCGTGGCTTAAATGTAGATGTAGATTTGATTTAAAGAGGTGATGATAACTATGTTGGATCTCTAACATCCTTTCTGTTAAGCCCCTTTGATGGTGGTCGTATAATAAAGTGATTGAGCCTATTATATCGTCCATACTTGTCGTCCATTTCTCTTCTATTAATTTGTCTCTAATCATATCCCTAATAGCTTCAGACCTATTATTGTATTTTCCGTTAATTAAATCATCAAATTTACTGAGCAATTCTTCTTCTATTGATACACCGAATCGACTTAATTTACTCAAATCTCCTCACCCCATATAATTTTCTTGTTTCTTTTTTTAAATATATACTAAATGTAAGTAGCACTCTAATATTCATAAAAATAATGTTATTTATATATACTAATTCAACATAAAGGTGTTTATTTCCTGTACTTATGTTTATATTTTATAAATATCCATTTTTCTTGACTTTATATTAAGAGTCTGTTAAAATAATAAAAATATTTAATATAATTGGGAAAAATGACCTAGCTTTATGCTTATTGTTGTTAATATAGTATAGGAATGAAAGATTTAGTAAAGAGAAGAATATCTTATTACTTACAGTCATTTGTACACGAATAAAGGAGGCAGAATATATGGAGAAAGTTATTAAGGAAGGTTTAACATTCGATGATGTACTTCTAATACCTGCTAGATCAGAGGTGTTACCAAGGGATATTGAGACTAGGACTCGACTTACTAAGAGTATTTCTTTAAATATACCTATTATAAGTGCAGGTATGGATACTGTTACAGAGGCTAGAATGGCTATTGCTGTAGCTAGGCAGGGCGGTATTGGTATCATACATAAAAATATGAGTATACGACGTCAAGCAGAAGAAGTCGATAGGGTTAAAAGATCAGAGAGTGGAGTTATTGTAGATCCCTTCTATTTAACGCCAGAAAAACCTATTAGTGAAGCTGAGGCTCTGATGTCTAAATATAAAATTTCAGGTGTACCAATCGTAGATAATGAACGGAAATTAGTAGGGATTATAACTAATAGAGATCTGCGTTTTGTCAAGGATTATACTAAAAAGATTTCAGATGTAATGACTTCTGATGGATTAGTAACAGCAGCTGTTGGAACTACAGTAGATGAGGCCAAAGAGGTTCTGCAGGAACACAAAATTGAGAAACTACCATTGATAGATGAGAACAATATCCTTAAGGGTTTAATAACAATAAAGGATATTGAAAAAGCAGAACAGTTTCCTGACTCAGCTAAGGACCATCAGGGCAGGTTGATGGTTGGAGCGGCTGTAGGCGTTACTGAAGATACTATGGAAAGAATAGCTGCACTAGTTGATGCAGAGGTGGATATTATAGTTGTTGATACAGCTCACGGTCATTCAGAAGGGGTTTTAAGGACTGTTACAAAAATTAAGGATCAATACCCTGACCTACAGTTGATTGCTGGCAATGTTGCAACTGCTGATGCTACTGAGGATCTAATAAAGGCAGGAGCCGACGTTGTTAAAGTTGGTATTGGACCAGGTTCAATCTGTACAACCCGTGTTGTGGCAGGTGTTGGTGTGCCTCAGATTACAGCAATACATGACTGTGCTAAAAAAGCCAAGGAATATGGAGTCCCTGTTATAGCTGATGGAGGCATAAAGTATTCTGGTGATATAGTCAAGGCCTTGGCTGCTGGTGCTTCTAGTGTAATGCTAGGAAGCTTGTTGGCTGGTACCGAAGAAAGTCCAGGAGAATTGGAAATATATAAAGGGAGAAGTTATAAGGTTTATAGAGGTATGGGTTCTATGGGAGCAATGCAGGAAGGCAGTAAGGACCGTTATTTCCAGGAACAGGAGAATGAGGTCAAGAAGTTAGTCCCAGAAGGTATAGAAGGACGCGTCCCTTATAAAGGAACCCTTGCAGACACTACCTATCAGTTAATCGGTGGTATTAGGGCTGGTATGGGATATTGTGGGACTCGTACTATAGAAGAATTACATGACAAGGGTCAATTTGTTAAAATAACATCAGCAGGGCTGAGAGAAAGCCATCCTCATGATGTCAATATAACAAAAGAAGCCCCTAATTATTCTGTAGATTAAAGAAATTTTTGTTTTTTAAATTCGGAGTAGAATTGTTCATAAAAGTGGAGGCAGTTTTTGTCTCTGCTTTTTTAGTTTCTATTAAAAGAAGAAATGAAACTGGGAATATTTTAGGACATAAATACCCGAATATTAGAGGTCATTTTTTTACACATGCAGGATTTTTGTAATATTTGTTTAAATTATTAGTGTAGGTGATTTGCTAAAATTGATATCTTTTTGGTAATGATTATAATATAATAACTCAAACTTCGCACTTGCGAAAGCACCTTTGCACCTTGAAATATCAATA
>JADQBV010000283.1 GCA_016278415.1 Halanaerobiales bacterium | reverse complement strand
CAAATCTAAAGGTTGGTATCTGTGGTGAGCATGGTGGTGAGCCAAGTTCTGTTAAGTTCTGTCATGACATTGGCTTAAACTATGTATCTTGTTCTCCATTCCGTGTGCCTATTGCAAGACTATCTGCAGCTCATGCTGAAATAGAAAACCCACGGAAATAAGTATATATCAATAAATAAAATATAATATAATATATAAGGGTCTATGTAATAATACATAGGCCCTTTTTTTGCATTTTTTTATTGAGCAAATTTAATTGCTTGTTTCCATAAATTTGCATATAATTTTTTGCTGTAGTATAATAATTTAGAGTATAAAATATACTGAATCATATTTAATAATAGAATTGTTTTTTGTAATGGAGGTTTTACCTTGCAAAGTCTAAGAGATAATATCATCAGAGATGAAATAGAAAAGGTCATTAACGAAATAAAAAAGAGGTCTCCTAAAAACTCCGTAGTGAATTTCCTTGCCAATTATTTTAAAACCTTACTCTCTAAAGTAAAGAGTACTGAACTTAAGGAAGAAATAAAAGTTTTAACTGAAGAGAGTTTAAGAAGAAAGCGAATAGATTATCTTCACTTAAGAACTATGGCTAAACCTTATATGGATAACATTTCTCTTAGTTTTCAAGAGCATAAGCATATAGTTATCCTTGCGGATAAGGATGGATATATATTAGATATTGTTGGAACTAAAGGAAAGTTATCAGCTGAAAAACTAGGACTTATAGAAGGTGCTTGTTTATCTGAAGAGTGTGTAGGTGCAAATGGAGTGGGAACTGCCCTTAGAAAGGGAAAACCTGTATTAGTATATGGAAGTGAACATTGTAATATGGAATATAATAACTTGATATGTTATGGTGTACCCATTAGAGATAATCAGGGCCAAATCATTGGTGTACTTGAGTTAACTACACCAAAAAAAATAGTAAACCCAGATAGATTTTCTTTGGTATTATTATCGGTATCTTCAATTGAAACTGCTCTAAGACAGATAGCTGCAGATAAAGCAGAAGAAAGAGTTAAAAACATGAGTAATATTGTAGCTACTTCTGTACATGATTTAAAAAATCCCTTAAGCATTATTCAAGCATTGACTAAACTAGGTAACAAAAGGGCAGAGTCTACTCAATCGAAGGAATATTTTAGTCGTATTAATAAACAAACAAAACAGTTAACTAGTCTACTTAATAATATTTTGCTTGTTAGTGAACCTGAAGAATTTTTACTCCTTTTACCATCTGATATTCTTAATAATGTTATAGATGACTTACGCCCACTTGCTGATACTAATAATATAAAAATATATTTTAAAAATAATAACAAAGTTAAGGTTAGGATAAGAAAAAAAGTGTTTGCTAGAGCTATGTACAATATTATTATTAATGCAATTGATTGTATAGAAGGTGATGGATATATTAATATTACTATATTAGATGAAGTAAAAAATATATTAATAAAAATAGAAGATAATGGGCCAGGGGTTTCAGAAGATATTAGGGATAATCTTTTTCAAGCATTTATTAGTAAAAGAGATGGGGGAACTGGATTAGGTTTATATATGGTATATCAAACTATAACACAGGTACACCAAGGAAAAATATGGTTTGAAACCAAGAATAATATTGGTACAACATTTTATATAAAAATACCCTATCCTGATTACTGTGTAATTTAAAGTTTATCTTAGAGTCCCCCGTTACGACACTTAATTAGTCAAGGTATCCTTATATTTCATATCAACCTCTAGAATATGACTACCAATCCAATTAGCTATAAAATCTAATAACTTCATTGTTGAATCTTCCTGGTCTTGATCAAGTTTTTCTAAATCAATTTCTTCAAGTTTTTTTACAAAAATTTTATGTTGGAATCTGTGACTAGGTAGTCCAATGTAGTCGGCTCTTTCCATAAGTTTTTCTTCTGCATCAAAATGATAGATTGTGTATTTATGTAATTCTTTTATCAGCCTTCTAATATCATCATATTGGTCAATGCCATCTGAAGTGTTTTCTAAAATACTTACTAAATCCCTACCAATAGAAAATAATTTCTTATGTTGTTCATCCACCTCTACTATTTCTACAGAAAATTTATCATCCCATTCAAACATTTTATCACTCCTAGTTACTTTTTTATTTTGTTTTGATTTTAATTATAATTAAAATCAAATATAATAATCATAGAAAGTTAGTTTCTATTTTCCATAGATTTTAAGACAATGATTTATTAATTAAAAATTATTATATCATATTTTCGAAATCTGTACAAATTGGTGAAATATAATAAAGCACCGTCGTTTTTTGACGATGCTTTTATAAAGGTATTATTTACTTTGTTAATAACATTGTGAACTTATAATATAAAGAAACTAAACTAAAATATAATATTAGCTACAACATTACAATTTAACAGATTTATACTTTAATTGGATTTTTAATTTTTTTAAAGGCATTGTCTATATCGACTGTAATTGCTTGATTGGTTTTTATTGATTCTAAAATGTCAAAGACCATCTTTAAATCACCATATTCTACTTCAGGAGTTACTGTTATATCTTCAGTTCCAACCATAGCATTATAGAAATTTAGTAATTCATTATAATATCCTCTTTTTGCTTGATAAGGGATTTGTTCTGAACTACCATCATAGTATGATACGTTAATTGTCCCACAGGTTTTTTCTTCTAAATATATTTCACCTTTATTTCCAAATATTCTTAAGCCTATAAGTGGTCTCTGTGTTTCCTTACCATCTGTATAGTAGGAATAATGCCCGATAACCCCATTAGTAAACTTTATTTGTGAGTTTATAATACGGTAAGGACTGAATTCTTCTTTTTGAGGACGCCCCATTGCAAATACTTGATCAACAGAACCAAAAATATGTCTTAGTCCAGCCAAGTCATGGATTGCAGCATCTAAAAATGTACCACCTGCATACTCTGGATGTTGTCTCCATTCTGTTGCAGCGAAGGTATTTTTCTTCATTTCTTTCTCGAAATTAACATATTGGTTGAAAATAAAGTATGCAACATCACCAATTTTCTCTTGATTTATTATATCTCTAATTTTATTGATTTCTTCATTATAACGGTAATTTTCCGCTACCATAATGTTTACTGGATGACTTCGGTGTAGTTCTAATAGTCGCTTTGCACCCTGTAGAGTAGAGGCTAGTGGTTTTTCTGCGATTAAATTTATATTTGCTTGTACAACTGCTGCAGCTGCCTCATAGTTTTCTTCAATCGGTACCATGACATCAACTGCATCGAGATTTTCGTTTCTTAGCATTTCGTTATAATCTTCATAGACTTTGTTTTCACTGAGTCCTATAGACCTGGCAAAATCTAATGCATCCTTTTTTGTCCTATTACATAGGGCAGTTACTTCATACTTGCCCTCTAGTTCTTGAATAGCGGGCCAGTGTAGACGCTGCCAAGCCATTCCTGTTCCTATTATACCTAGACGAATTTGTTTCATCTTTATTATCCCCCTTATATTTTTTATTAATATTATTATTTGTTTAAAAAGAAATAATAATAAGTAGAATATTTGATTTACAGTTTTTTCTTCAAAACATTAATTAGACAAGCAATATTTTTTTCTAAAAATCAAATTCATCAGATTGCACTAGTAAAAAAGTACTATTTTGTCTAAAAATAGAGGAATTTGGGTCTTAAGTATGGAATTTTATATATAGTAAAAAAGGACTACGCTTTTAAAAACTAAAAAAATTAAATACTGTTTTTGGCAAACTTATTTAAAGATAAGGACGCAAAGCTATGGGTCTAAGGATTATAAATCTATGACTGCCAGGTTGCAATATGTAAAAAACATTGTACCTATAGCTTTTGCTATAGTTTTTTTTGTATAATACACTGTTTTTCCAGAGGAAGGTGATATAAATGAGAGTAGAAGAAATAAATCCAATTATTGAAGCAGTCTATACAGTAGGGAATAGTTTTCTGGGAAAAGAACCTGAAATTGGAGATCTTTTTGTTAGAGAAAAAGTACAGTATGATGTAGATGGAGTAATTATAAGTATAGCTATTACTGGGGATTTTAATGGTAAGTGTTTTTTGTCTTTTAATAATAAATCAATTAAGATAATTGCTGGTTCGATGATAGGAATGGAGGTTAAGGAAATTGATGATATGGTTAAAAGTGCTGTATCAGAGTTTTGTAATATGATAATGGGTAATGCAGCTACTAATTTTAGTGTAAATGATAGAAGTGTAAACATTGGCTCTCCAATGGCTTTAGAGAGCGGGATAGACATTACAAATAACATAAAATTTCTAGGACTACCTTTTTGGATTAATAAAGATTATAATTTTGAATTGTATTTATACACAGAAGAGAAATAAGAGGAGGAATTTATAATGCTATTGTATATACTGGGATTGATTAGTATTATATTATTGGTATACTTAGTGAATATAAAAAAGAAGAGAAAAAAGCGCAAAAATTTTGTTGTTATTAATACAAGATTTAATATCAGAAAAGAGGTACGATAAGAGAAGAGATAAATACTTATATTACATAATATAATCCTAAGGTAATATAGAAATACTCTCAAGATGATAGAAAAAGCCCTAAGATAACATTTATAATATTATCTTAGGGCTTCTGTGTTCAATTCTAGCCGCTTAATGATTCAATGAAGAGTCTAATTACATCTGCTCCTCCAATAATTGTTCCTAACATGCTACCAAGATTTGCAAATACTACAATTAATAGTATCTTGGTTACCTTATTTGTCCATAACCCCTTTAAAGTAATTCCTTCTGATAAATTTTTAAAGTCTTTTACTTTGGGCTTTCTCACAACTGTTTCTGTCAGTCCGGCAAACCATCCTGCTGCTATAGTAGGATTTAAAGAGCTTATTGGGGCTGCTATAAAAGCAGTCAGTATTGTCAGCATGTGTCCCCCTGCAAGGAGTACTCCAAGTGCAGAGAGGGAGCCATTCCATAGTATCCAACTTATTGTCTGCTCAATACCTGTTGTCGCGTTAGTAAAAAAGGTGTAGGTAATTATTGCAATAATAATAACAGGAATTGACCATGCTATATATTTTCCTAAATTTGATTTAGGGGGTAGTTTTTTTAGGGCATCAATATTTTGTTCTTTTATTATCTCTTCCATTATCCCCGGTATATGTCCTGCTCCAAGTACAGCTACAATTTTATCACCGGGTGCATTTTTTATTTTATGTGATAGATATTGGTCCCTTTCATCTATAAGATGCTTTTTTATCCCAGGGAATTGTTTGCCCATCTCAGCTAATATAATAGTTAAGGAATCACCTGACTTCATTTCATTCATTTCTTCCTCTGTAATTTCTTCATCATAAAAAAGCATAGTTAATATTTGAAAGCCTAACTTTAGTTTTTCAAAGAAACCTAAACCCCTCCATACCCTTTTAAAAGTAATTTGGATGTTTCTATCAGCTAATACGAGCTTAGCATCTACATCTTTTGCAGATTCAATACCTTGAATCATCTCTTGACCAGCATTAATACCAAATTGTTTAGCTATTTTTTTTTGAAAAGAACCAATTATTAAATTTACCAGTAGGAATAGGGCTTTTTTCTGTTTAATAACTTTAAATATATCAAGTTCTTCCCATTTATCTTTATTTACTATAGAATCGTATCTTTCTTCATCTAATTCTACACAAACACTATCTGGTTTTGTTTCTTCAATTATCTCTTTAACTTGTTCAGCGCTTTCCTTAGAAACATGAGCTGTACCTATTAAGATAATTTCTTTACCATTAATATTCATAGTCTCTACATTATCATAGTTCATAATCTATCTCCTTTATATATCCTATCTTATATTGGACATTCCTTAAATATTATACCTTTAATACTAAATCTTTGCAAATTAAATAAACGCAATAAGTTATCACAACTTCGAGACAGGAACATATATTATACTAAAGATAATTGATAGTTGTATTAGCAAACATAATTGTTGTCAATTACAGACCAGATTAAATGTTTTTAAAATATTATGTATGGAAGGAGGTTATTTAGAATGGGTGGTACTGGCTTAGAAGGTATTTTTGGTGGAGGTTCATTTGTAATCTTTCTAATTCTTATTCTTTTATTATTAGGAACTCCAGGCTTTTATAAAGCATAATTAGACTTTAAAGTAGATTTTATAGGAATACTATATATGAAATAACCGTAGCATTTTGATGCGGTTATTTTTTTTGAGGGTTGTTAAATAATATGAATGCTATTGTTATATTTGTGCATGTAATAAAGAACTCTTTGTATAAAAATATAAAGTAGTACTAATAGGGGACTTATAAGTCTAGAAATAAGAAAAAGCCTATCTTCACAGATAGGCTTTAATCCCTGTTATATTATATGGTGCCGAAGGTGGGAATCGAACCCACATGAGCACAAGTCCCACTGGATTTTGAATCCAGCGCGTCTGCCAGTTCCGCCACTTCGGCTCAGTAAATCTTTGTTTCTTTACTTAACAACACTTATATATATTAACATAAGATATCTAAAAAAGCAAGAGTAAAATAATGATAATTTTTGGGAGACCCCTGGTAAGTAGGTCCCCCAAAATCAGGACAATTGTAGAATCTTATATTACAATATATCAGTAGTATGCATGAAATTTACGATTCTTTAATTCTAGTTGTTGCTTTTAAAACTAGAGATTTTAAACTAGAGACCCATTAAGACATTAAGTCTGATCCCAATACTTCCTGGACAAGGCGTTGAATAATTGCTATCTGTCCATAATCTTTAACTCTTTCCCAATCCCCATCTATCAAACTACTTGTAATATCAAGAGGGAGACCTGTCTGTATAGCTATAGCTTCAGAAAGTCTTGCTTTACTTAAATCCTCAAGTTCGTCCCAATTAGTTGTCATTAATGCAGTTACTTCTTGACTGCTAAGTCCTTGAGTTTTTAGTTGGCTTTCAACAGCTGTTTGTAGTTTAGGTCTTAACATGCTTATATTTCCACTTGATAACTCTTTAATCTCTTCAGGTTTGAATATCCCTTCGGTCATAGTGCTAATTTCACTTGCAAGATCATCTTCAGTAACCATACCATAAGCCTTAACATACTTAACATTTTCTGTATTATCAGTTATAATAAATACTTTATCAGTCTTCATAATATCATCTAACTCAACAAATCTGTTATTTCTAGCAACAAGGGTTTTTTCATTAAAATTATATATATTTCTACTTCCATTTAGAGAATTAATAGAAATTTTTTGGGAAGAAGGATAGACATCGGTAATGTACCCAGTATCAGATGATAAAGCTGCTAGTTTTGTTATAACTTTTGCAGCTTCAGCCCTGGATGTAGTATCTGTTGGATTGAAATATCCATTCTGATCACCATTAACTAGATTTATCTCTTGGGCAATTTTAATATGATTTAGTGCCCAATGATTTTCTGGAACATCATCAAATGATTTTCTATTGTCTAATTTGATAGTGACCTCGTTATTAGTGATTCCCAGAGACCTAATCATAATTGCAACCATTTCTGCTCTGGTGATAGAATTATTAGGTTTAAAAGTCTTGTCAGGATAACCATTAATGATATTCTTATTGACTAGTGAATTAATCATATTATAACCAGGATAACCTGCAATATCCTCAAAACGGTTATTATTATCTGGTACTAGGTTTAGTTGTTTGGCTAGGGCGACTGCAAATTCCCCTCTTGTTATTGGCTGCTCAGGCTTAAATTGTCCATCAGTATAAGTTTCCATAACTTCATTGTTAATCAAGTTAAGTATATAATCTTGCGCCCAGTGGTTACTTATATCTGTTGGTTCTACAGCATATGCTGCGATAGAAACTAATATTAAAGATAAGAACACTATGAATAAAGACTGTTTTGTTTTATTAATCATATATATCCCCTTTCATTTATAAAGTATAAATTTAGTTTACAATATAATATTTACACTATTCGAAGTATAGATATAAAATATTAACTGGAAAAATATTAAACTATTTACAAATATACTTCTTATATACAAATAATATCACAAGAGGATATAAAATTCTATATGTTACGACAAGTAATATATGGAAAAAGACAGTTTGAATAAGACAAGTGAGAAATTTAAAACCCTCTTCTGGGAGGTGAGTCCAGTAAAGAGGGTTCTATAGAGGTAAGAAATATCTAATATGTTAGAAAGTATATATAAAGCCGCCTCTTTGAGACGGCATTAAGAGGAAAAACAGAGAATCTTATAAGGACATATTTAAATAAATTCGAATATAATCTTTGATTCCATATAATCTTTAACTCTGTAAATTATCTTAACATATAAATATTAAAATAAAATTGGAAATAGATTAAAATATGATTAGAAAATGACTTGTAATTTTAAAGATATATGCTATAATGAAAACGAACAGGTGTACAGATATACTAAAAACTCTTTGTTATAAAAATGAGGTGAAGTGAATTGACTATTTATTATACAGGAATCGGAAGTAGAAAGTTACCACAGGATATTGCAGATATTGTTGAGGAACTTGGCTATTGTCTGGCTAAAAAGGGATTTTTATTAAGGAGTGGAGCATCTCAAGGTGCAGATACCGCATTTGAATTAGGAACTATAAGGGGAAAAGGTGAATTTGAAGTCTATCTACCCTGGGAAGGTTTTGCTAAGAGGAAAGGCAAAGGTTATTATAATGCAGAGAATATCGCTAACTATTCAAAGGCTGAAAAAATTGCATTAAAATATCATCCTGGTTTTAATAATTTGTCTATAAGTGCAAAAAAATTAATAGTAAGGAATACATATCAGGTCCTGGGTTATGATTTAAATACACCATCTAGTTTTATTATATGCTGGACATCTGATGCCTGTATTAGTTCTGAACAAAGGACTGAGAAGACTGGTGGTACAGGTCAGACTATATCAATAGCCGCTGATCTGGGAATTCCAATATATAATTTAAGAATCCAAAGTCACAGAGAGAAAGTTGTTGAGTGGATTAATACTTGTAAATAAATACTTTTTTGAATTAAGGAACGACAATAATTACCACCTTTAATAATGTTTTTTTGTAGTATTTGTTTTCAAATCGGGTAATAGTAATACTGTAGTCATAATAATACTTTATTATTTATAGAGGTGGTTAAAATGGAAGAGACAGAAAAGGCAATAACTCATGCCCTTGCCGGTGAAATTTTTAGTAGACTCCAGGATAGTGAATATGGTGAAATCCCATATAAAGGGCATCGTGTACTTTTTGAATCAAGAAAACGAAGTCATGATCAAAACCCGCGAGAAGCAACAATAGAAGTAGTAGATGAAGAAGGTTATCGTGTCGAATTATACAATCTTGAATTTGAAAATTAAATAAAGAAGGAGATTATAATTACACAACAATCTCATGTTCATTGTACAGTTGATAATTGTAATTGGTGGGCACAACCAAATTTATGTGTAGCAGAAAAAATATTAATAGTAAGTGATGATTTTGCCAAAGAGTTATCCAGTGAGATGGATGTGGAACAAACCAATCAAATAGTTAGTGAAAAAGGATTATCTCCAGTAAATGAGTGCTATGAAAGTGCTTGTAAGACATTCGTTCCCCGAGATAAGTATATGCAGGGAGAAGGATATAAATAACAAGATAGATAAGCAAGTAAGATAGATAAGCAACTAATATAAATAGGTAAATAAATAAGCACGAAAGATTAAGCCAGAGCTAATAATAGTTCTGGCTTTTACCAATGAAGGAAGATCGCCATAGTCTTTTATGAACAAATTTTTAAGTAATTAAAAATATATTGGGAATAATAAATCTAGAGGTGAAATGTATGAGAACAATATGGAAAGGTGCCATTAGTTTTGGCCTAGTAAATGTTCCAATAAGGTTATCTACTGCTACTAGCAAGAAAAATGTTAGTTTTAGAATGCTTCATGAAAAATGCAAAAACCCTGTGAATATGGTTAGACATTGTTCTGCTTGTGATGTTGATGTAGAATATAGTGAGTTGGTAAAGGGATATGAATACGAGGACAATAAATTTGTTATTCTAAAGGACGAGGATTTTGATAATATACCTATTAAATCAACAAAAACAATTGATATTGTTGACTTTGTAAAGTTAGAAGAGATTGATCCTGTATATTATATTAAGACATATTATCTTAGTCCAGCTCAGGGTGGGGAAAAGCCCTATCTGTTATTAAAAAAAGCCCTTGATGAGACAAAAAAGGTGGCTATAAGTAAAATAACAATTCGTAATAAAGAGAGTTTAGCAGTTGTTAGGGTTATGAATAATACATTAGCATTGGAGACTATGTTTTTTGCAGATGAAGTTAAGTCTTCTGCTGACTTAAATATTGAAATGATGGAAGACAAATTGGAATTGAATGAAAAAGAGGAGAAATTAGCTATAGAAATAGTTAATAATCTGACGGCTGAATTTAAACCAGAAAAATATGATGATCAATATCGTGAAGAGTTAATGAAGATAATTAGAGAGAAAATTGATGGCAAAGAAGTTGAAATTCCAGACGTTGCTACACCTGAAAATAAGGTTCTTGATTTGATGGAACGTTTAAAAGCAAGTGTTGAAGCTAGTGAAAAGAAGGCTTCAAGCCAGAAAAAATCTAGAAAGAAAACTAAAAAAACCGGATAGTTATACTAAACCCTTATTAAATAGTCTGGTAATTCCTGTTTATTATCAAATATATCTGACCAGAGATCACCTTTGCCATTAAGCCTTTGGAAAATATTATTAATTGTAAAGTCAGTTGGTTTTATCTCTTTATACAACTCATCCCAGCTTAATGGAGTTGATACAGTGGCGGTATCTGTAGGGCGTAATGAATATGGTACAGGGAGGGTTTTACCGCGACCATTTTGCCTATAATCAATATATACCTTGCCCTCTCTTTCTTTTTTTCTCCATTCTATAGTAGAAATTTTAGAGTCCAATTTTATTACCATTAGGGCTATAGATTTTAAAAAGTCTTTTATATGTTCATATGTATATCTTTCTTTCACAGGTATATAGATATGGAGGCCTGATTTTCCTGAGGTTTTGAGATATGCCTTGATGGTCAGTTCATCCATTATTCTTTTTATTAACAAAGCTACGGAAATTACATCCTGAAAAGAGGAATTCTCACCTGGGTCCAGATCAAAAACGGCAAAACTAGGATTATCCAGATTATCTAAAGTTGAAAACCAACTGTGAAGTTCAATAGAAGCACTATTAGCTACCCAGAGAAGGTCAGATAACTTATTTACCATTACCCAATTTATAGGCTCTTTGCGGTGTTTAGAGTAAATAGGGGCATTACTAAGCCAATGGGGAGCGTGTTCTGGAATATTTTTTTGAAAAAAATAACTTCCATTTATACCATCTGGATAGATTTTTAATGATAATGGACGATTTTTTAAAAAGATATCAATATAAGGGTAGATTTCTGCATAATAATTTATTAAGTCACCTTTTGTATATCCCAGTTCTGGCCAAAAGATTTTTTCTAGGTTACTCAACTTAACTTGAAACTCGTCAACAACTAAAGATGTCATTCTCTTTTCCTCCTAAATGTTTAATAACTCAAACTTTGCGCTCGTCTTTCAAGCTATGAATAACAAAAAATCAAATTGACTTTCGCCATAATCAAAACAAGGTAAATTCGATAAAATATAAATCTTTTCAAACTCACTTTGTTTCGAAGGCCTCGATGGCCTAGTGCTGCTACCTTAATGTCAAAATTGGTGGTGCTCTGGAGTAGCCCGACCTTGCGTATATAATGAAGGGGCGGTGAAACATGATTTGTTAAGTATCATATAAAATATTAACTGCAAAGCCGTGCCTGAATGTATTATGCCTGCTTAGTTCTGTATATCTTATTTTGGTTTTTATTACTGGTCTAACCCAATACAAGTCACTATTCTTAGGTATTTCTTTAAAAGGACAATTTTCACTAATAATGCATGGGAAAAATCGGAATAGGGCTTCATTCATTTCTTGACTTAGTGATATTTTAACCTTACCCATGTAGAGTAATTGATTATTATCCTTATCAAACATACCTACAGCAAGACTATTTCCATTTTTACTATAACCACCTATGTATGTATTAATATATTTCCAGCATTTTATTTTATACCAGTATTTACTCCTATGAAACTCATAGGGCGAGTCAATTTTTTTTGCTACTATGCCTTCAAGTTCTTCTAAATCTGCTTTTTCATATAGTTCTTTGCCTTTTGTCATTACATAAGGTGGAACTAGTATAGATTTGTTATCTGCTACAATTTCCTCTAGAATTTGTTTTCTTTCGATTAATGGCTTTGAGTATATATCCTTATTATTATAAGATAATAGGTCCCATAATATTAAATTGACTGGATTTTTTATATCAGATTTGTTCTTACTCCTTAAGCGCTCCTGCAGTTTTGAGAAGACAGGTTTTCCTATATTGTCTAAATAACATATCTCACCATCAAACACAGCATTTTCAGCCTTAATATATTGTTGTATATTAGCTAGTTCAGGGAAATAATTGCTGAGATCGTTCTTATTTCTGCTTTGTAAGATGATTTTTTTATCATCAAGAAATGTTATACAACGATATCCATCCCATTTCATTTCAAACAAATAATCTGTAGAGTTAAAGGGTTTTTCTTTTGTTGATAACAACATGGGATCTAATGGGGGTTCTAACATAGTATTAAGCACTCCAGTCATTTTATAAAACATAAATAAAGGAAATAGCGGGGGTTAAGACCCGCTATTTAGAAAGTGTTTATTACTTCTTGTTTTTTCCTGGTTTAAATGTGTTACATTTAGTTTGATTTGACATAGAAGGGTCAGCCCCTAGAGCACCAGCCTCCATATCATCATTACCAAAAAAGTTTTTACCTACCTCAATTGCGTCAGCTCCACAAATATTGCCAGTATCCCAATAGCTACAGTTGTCAACAGAACATTTGATTTGTGGCAAACAAAACACCTCCCTTTATGATATATTCTGCCACACAAGGGGAGTTTTATACAATATGGGTTTAAAAACAGATAGAATGGTAATAATACAAATAAGGGTTAATATAGATAGGGTTTTTATTCTACTGGATTTTTGTTGTAGTTATCTAAAAAAATAGCGGCATATACTGCCAAAGACGACTTTAAGATATAGGACTCTAGCATTCTAAAGGATGATTGAAGAAGAATAGTACGATGTACCAAAGAGGAGGGTTAAGGATGGAATTATGTTCATTATGTCAACGGATAAAGGAAATTAGGATTTATCAAGCAAGACTATACTATCATGATTTATGTGATGAGTGTAGACGTAAAGAAATAATTAAAATATATCTTAATATGAGAAAAAGGATTGAAAATAATAATTCTAAACAAAAGAAACCTCCATATAACAAAGAGGTTTTATAAATCCTAAATTATTAATAAAATTCAACTATTAAATTATTTTTAGTACTGTTTTAGTAAAATAGAAAAAAATTGTAGGGTATTCACAGACTTACATATGTTTTCTTATACATATTTCATAATCCCTTTAAACTGTGTACTATATCCATTTCACTATGTTTTTTAAAAAGAACTATATATTATATATCAAATATAGTCGATTTTTCTGTTATTAAATGATAAAATAGTAATATATTTTGTTAAATAGAATTTTAGTATATTAAAGGGGGAGAAAATGAAGCCTATCGTAAAATTGTTTGTAGGAATAGTAGCTTTAATATCTATAATATGTGGTACATTTTTATATTTCAATTACTATACTAGTATTTCTTTATATCACTTTATATTATTTGTATTAATTATATGGTTTACTAATAACTTCATTGACACCACTACTTTCAGTCGCGATGTAAATGTAGGAATGGTTTTACCCATTGCTTTTGTTATTATGAATACATATGGTCCTTTTTGGGTTGCTGTTATTATATCTATTAGCTCTGTCAAATTAGACCATAGGAAAGAACACTATTTTTATAAATTTGTCTTTAATAGGGCAATGTTTATTATTACTGGTGCTGCTTCTGCATTAACATATCAATATTTTATGGTTAACCAAAGTGTTGAGACTATACTTATGGCGTTTGCTATAGCTTCATTAGTTTATTATATAGTAAATAACCTTCTTGTTCTGTCAGTCGTAAGCCTTGCATCAGGTAGTAACAGTATTAATGAGGATTCTTTTTCATATGTATGTAATTTATTTGCTAATATAATAATATCATATTTTATAGGATTATTGTTATGGTATTCATTCCAATATTATAATATTTTTGTTATGCTTTTAATTATAACATTTATATATATTATAAGACATTTTATTTATGCCAATCTGCATAAATTAAAAATTCAAAAAGACCTTTATAAAAGTACTCAAGAGTTGGAATACATTAAACTGAAGAATACCTTTTTCCGAAATCTATCACATGAGTTTAAAACACCACTAAATCTTATTTTTTCTTCAATTCAATTGATGGAGAGACAAACGAGTAAAATGAGTGAAGAAAACAGGAAGAAGATGAATAATTATATAGGTATAAGCAAACAAAATAGTTTTCGCCTTTTACGATTAGTTAATAACCTGATAGACCTTACTAAATTTGATTCAGACTCTTATAAATTGAATAAAAGAAATATTGATATTATAAATCTTGTTAAAAGGGTTAGTTTTTCTGTAGAGGATTATGTTCTTGCTAAAGGTAAAGTTTTGGAATTTAATACAAGTATAAAAAAGCTAATTACTGCCTGTGACCCAAATCAAATTGAAAGGGTATTATTAAATCTCTTATCTAATGCAGTTAAATTTACTGATAATGGTGATACCATCTCAGTTAATATAGACAAAGTGAAGGATAATGTTATAATATCAGTCAAAGATACTGGCATAGGCATAGAAGAGGAAGAACAGCAGAATATATTTGAGGATTTCAAACAAATCAGTGAGACTCTGACTCGTAATTTTGAAGGCTCTGGAATTGGACTTTCAATTGTTAAAGCAATAATTGATATGCATGAAGGTGATATTAAACTTGAAAGTGAAAAAGATATTGGTAGTAATTTTATTATCAAACTACCTATTTATACCTTAGAAGAGGAAGATGTTTTCCAAATGGAACACCTAAATGATTTGGTAGAACTTGAATTTTCAGAGATTTAGATATCTTTTACGACGCAATATATCAGCCGATGTAGCTCAAATGGAAGAGCAGCTGACCCGTAATCAGCAGGCTACCGGTTCAAGTCCGGTCATCGGCTCCAGTTGTATCAAGGGTTGATAGGGGTTTTGGAAAAACCATAAAAAGTGGTTTGATAGTAAACATGCGGAACTATTTAGTGATATAATAAATAGGATGGGATATAAACTATATAGAATTAGGTTTCTGCTCTATACATAGTGTTATTGTGAATCCAGCCTTTTAATTTACCATATTTTAAATAATTATCAAATATCTCTAACTCGTCCTGGAGTAATCTTAAAAATAACTCTCGTATCTTATCATTCCTTATAGTTTCTACAACAGCTCTTATGTGTAAATCTACTGCGTTTTGTATAGCACTAAAAATGGTGCGGTAGATAAATTTATCTTCTATCATTTCAGGGTCAGCATTACCCTTTCTTGCTACAGGAGGTCTTTCGGGTAAAGGAATTTCATGTTGTTCCGAGATATCTTCTAATTCTTTTATTTGTTTATCCAATATAATTAACCCACCTTTTAAAAGTTTAACAAATTCAGTATCATGAGCAAAAGTCCAGAAGTATTGTGTCATATTCTTTTGGTCATATCTTAAACTGATATGGTTGTCTAGATGGTTAGCCTCACTAACAGAGAGACTTTCATTTCCATTGGTCTTACTTGATTTATAGGTTGGTGCTATTTCAGTCCATCCTTTAAGTTTGCCATATTTATAAAATGACTCATAGATATTTAGATGCTTGAGAAAAAATTCAGTAAATGTTTGTCTTAGTTTATCATTAACAGTACCGCTTGTTATAGTATTACTCAATGCCAATAGTTCTGTATGTAAGTCACGATAAATTCTTCTGAAAATTATCTCATCTGTAATTGAGTCTATTGCAGCTGTAAACTTTAATTTAGCAGGAGGCCTTGATGGTAATTTAATATTATATTTCTTTGATTTCTCTTCTAATATTTTTGCTTGTTTTTTAAACACCCCTTTATGATTTTTCATTAAGATATCTAAATCTTTATCATGAATAAAATTAATAAAAATTTGATATGTCTCTATACTGTTATATCTAACCCTAAGTGTGTTCCAGATATTATATGCCTCAGCAGCCGAAATTTTCTCAGTGTTGGTTTGATTTTTTTTAAATATATTCATTGCCTTATCCTCCTGATGGAAATTGTTTTTATTAATTACTGTTAACCTACTTTTTGAGTCCCTAGTCTACGTAATACTTCAGACATAAGCATTCCCCAAATTACTGCAAGAATAAAATTGGACAGAGATGTTTTGAATGTAATAATCCGAAATTCAGGAACATCGAAAAGAAGAGTAATTGCAAATCTCCCAAACTATATGGTCGCAAAAGTGAAACCTTTAAGCAAGTGGTCGCGACTAATAATATTATTCCTTTTAAGTAAAGTTCTTATTCTTTTAAACTTCAGGTCCAATATGTGAAATATAGTAATAAGTTAAATATTTTCTCTAATATAAACTATACATTCTACTCTAAATATATTAATCCCTATAATACGGTTTTTTCGATCATTTTTTTAAAATAATATGCTAAACTTATGCCATAAATTGATACAGAAATAACATCTAAGATTACTGTATCTGTTCTAAAAATTACAAGTCCTAGCACTTTAAAAGAACTCCAATTGTTTTCTTATAATTATTATTTGTACATCTAGCAATAGTATGTATAAGTATAATAAAATAATAGTTAAATTAATATTAGAGAGAGAAAATGAGTTATTATAAAGCAGGGTAAAAAAATAGCTTGACATACATTGAAGTTCTAGGTATAATATTTTTAATACATAGCATTTCTAGGTATTGGAGGTTTTTATGGATATCTCAAAGGATTTAATAGCTGCTTCGGCTACACCTCTTATTTTAGCTATTTTGAATAAGCAGGATAGTTATGGTTATGAAATTATTAAGAAGATAAAGAAGGCATCGAATAATGAAATTGTTTGGACAGAAGGAATGTTATACCCAGTATTACACAGACTAGAAAAAAATAATTTTATTGAATCTTATTGGCAAAAATCTGAAAGGGGGCGTAGACGAAAATATTATTTTTTGAAAAAAGAGGGATTAATAGAACTAGAGAATCATAAAAAACAGTGGCAAATAGTTCATTCTACTTTGTCTGCAGAAATATATGATAATGGTGAAGAAAAAGGAGGATTATAATGTTTGATTTAGAATTAAACATAAGTTCTTGGTCAGATTATTTACGTTCTAGTGGTAAATTGAATGAGGGAGATGTTATAGAGCTAGAGAATCATCTACGAGAACAAATTGATGAATTGATAGTGAATGGACTCAGTGAAGATGAAGCCTTTCTAATTAGTGTAAAGAGATTAGGAAATGTTAATATGATATCAGAGGAGTATTCTAA
>JADQBV010000061.1 GCA_016278415.1 Halanaerobiales bacterium | reverse complement strand
AATTCTCTGTAAATGTAGTGTAGTTTGAACTCATGAGGATATTTCTTAAAATGTTCTTTCTCTTTTTTACTCATAGATCTAATGTTTTTAAGATAGAAAGAGCAGTCATCATTCTTGCATTTGTAGACATGGAAATCTTTACGTTCTTTAATTCTTTCTAGAGTACGCGAACAATGGGGACATTTAAAAATAACAGTTTTAGAAAACGGTTCTTATCATTAAAATTAGTTTTACAAATTTTACAGAGATATTGGCCACGACCACCAGTATTATCGTAAAGATAAATATGTGGTGCTCCACATCTGGGGCAGGTCATAGATTCAGGAACCTTGAATTTGGTATTTTTACGCCGTCTAATAGGGTTTTTAGGTTTTCCGTGCTTCTGCTGGTAATCAATTAGTAATTTTTTGTAATCAAGCTTTTCTAGGACCTCAATAATAGGTAAATCATCAACTTGAAAATGATGATATTTTTTGCTAATAGGAACCTCATCTTTTGGCATAAAATCTTTGCTAACAAGCAAGGTCATAAGATAGCAAATAATATGATATTGAATTTGAATATAAACGAGTAATACATTGATAACTTGTCTCAAAGTTTGTCACCCAACCTTTCTTTTTTTGGATAATTAAGGCACTTTGCAACCTAAATATACCTCAAAAAGAGGGGGGTGACAAGTTTTTAAGGTCAAATCCCTACTATAACAGGGTTTTGACAGTATATATTAAAAGATTTTTTGACATTACGGGAAAATATTTAGGGGGATCTTTATGAAAGTAAAAGTTTGCTTCTGTTTATTACTTTAATAGTAATAATAGTAAAATAGACAGGTCCCAGTAATTCATGGAATAGAACTGATAGATTTGACAATAACTTTAAGGATGGTGTAAATATGTTTTGCGAAAAGAGAAATATATCAATTGAATTTGTACTTTTTATTATCTTAACTTTTTGTAGTTTGTTTAGCATACATGTAGAGGCTCAAACAATTGAGATTGAAACAAGTGAAACATTGGTAATTTCAAATGATTATAATCACTCAGATGAAAATCTGCTTATCAATGGTACCCTAATAATTAATGGAGAAAACATAAATATTAACATTAACAACTTGGAAATTGGATCAGACGGTAAAATTACATATCATTCTAATATGGCTGATTCTACTATTATGACATTATCAATTAATGTTGAGAATGATTTTATATTAGATGGACAAATTGATTTTTCTGGTAAAGATGGGAGTGATGGGAACAATGCGAATTATAAGAATGGAGAAAATGGTGATGAAGGTTTAGATGGAAAAAATATAGCAATTAATGTGGATAATATCCTTAATATATCCGGTCTTATAAATGTTAGCGGTGGCGACGGCGGTGATGGTGGTAATGGAAGAGATTACGGCGATTTTGTGAAAGCAGGCAGGGGTGGCCATGGTAGTAATGCTGCTAATGGTGGATATATTACTCTTGATGCGAAAAAAATATATTTAACTGGGAATATTAACTCAAATGGTGGTAAGGGAGGAGATGGAGGAAATGGTGCCCATGCTGGTGGGGGTGGTGAAGGTGGAGATGGAGGAGATGGTGGAAATGGTGGAAATGCGGGTTTAATAAGTGTTTTTGGCAATTATGTAAATATATCAGGAAGTATTCACTCAATAAGAGGAAGTCGTGGTAATAGAGGAAGATATGGGGAAGGACCTGGATTTCCTCTTGGAACAGGTCCGGGAAGTTATGGGAAGTATGGAGATTATGGAAATTCTAATTATGCTAAAATACATTATGGCTATGGTACTAATAATGGTACTTATGAACCTGATCCTCCGCATATTGCTATAGACGATGAGCAAGCACCGGAACCTGTTAGTGCTAATTTTACTATGAGTATTGAAGGTGAGTCAATAGGAGATGGTACCTTAATTATAAATAACTCTCAACCATTATTAAAATGGAAAGAATTTGTAGATTATGATAGTACGTGTGATAGCGATTCTAATCCGATACCTTCTTCTGGATTAAAAAATTATGAGATTTACTTATATAGAGGTGGTGAAAGGATTCCTTTAGAAGAGTTTAAAAATTGGGTGATTACTTCTTTTAATTATAAGAGTGAAAATAATCAAGTGGAACTCAAGACTGATTATTATGAATGGTATACTTATGACAGAACAGAACCTCTTGATGACGGAGAATATCATGTTCAAATAAAAGCCAGGGATAATAATTATAATCTGACAGGTTTATATCCGACAACAGGGCCCTTATATTTTACTATAGATACAATGTCACCTGGTGCTCCTGCTATATTAGATCATCAGAGTGGAGATGTTACGGCTAATGAAATAATTTTAAGATGGTTACCTTCGGAGGATTTAAATGGTATTAGTTCATACATAATTGAGATTTATGATCCTGAAACTGAGGAAAATTTATATGAAACAGAGTTTGAGGTAGAAGGCTTAACAGCTGATGAGAACGGTAATTATAGCTATCTGTTAAGTGATATAATAATAGATAATAATGGTAATAATATTATTACTCCAAATTCAGAGTATAACATTAGAATATCAGCAAAAGATATTGCCGGTAATGAATCAGATTCAGGTAACATTGTGATTGTTACTTCACCTGTTCCTAGTTCTATTGAAACCTTTGATTCTGGATGGGATCAAAATAATGCATATTTTGTTGAGCTTGGGGTACAATCTGTGGGTAGTGGTACTACTGGATATAGGTTTATCAGGGAAAAGTTAGTGGAAGGTAATTGGGAAGTAGATTTTGAATCTGATTGGCATACTACTGATATAGCTTCAGGTGAAGTCTTTACTATAACAGATAGTAATAGCGATAATCCAATTAGGCCACATAATAATTACAAATATTATGTGGAAACTAAAAATAGTACTGGTGATATTATTGCGAAAAGTTCTAGTGTTGAATATACAGTAGAAAATCAATTACCTGCTTATGTCTATACAAACAATGATCCTAATCTCCTCCCAAGTAATAATAAGCTTATAAATACAGCAAACATAACTTTTCAGATAAGTCAATTTAATGATCCAGATCAAGATGAACTTACATATAATTTATATGTTGAAAGATATAATAATGAAACAGAAATATGGCAAAATATAGTAGATGAGTTAGAGGGTTTAATAAGTCCTGATGGATATGTTTACTTCAATACAGGTTTGGATACTGAAACTCAATATAGATGGTTTGTTGAGGCCACAGATGAATATGGTGGTTCTGGATCTTCCCTGGATACTTCAGATAACAACGATAACTATTTTTATTTTACATTAGATAGAAGTATTAACTTACCAGATTTCATAATAACTGGGGCAGTAGACACTGAAGAAGACATTAAATATATTAGTGGCCGAGTAATATACTTACAAATCTCCAATATAGATTCAGATATTAATAATATTAAGGTATTTGAAAATGGTATTGAGAAAGATAATTTTGATTATGATGGAAGCCCAAATATTACTCATCGAATGGGGCTTTCAGATCTTGAAGGTGATAAAGTAATTAAAGTAGAGGTAACAGACCAGGCAGGTAATACTGCTACTAAAGAAAAAACAATAATATATGATGTAACAAACCCAGATACACCTATTAATGTAAACTCTGAGGCCGGTTTAGATAGAGGAGAAATTACATTAATATGGGATAATCCAGTAGACCCAGGTCAATCCCCTAGCGGTATAAAAGAATATTTAGTTCGCTATAATCTTAGTGGAGAGGAAGTGTCTGAGTATATTAGTGGTACAAACTATACAGCAGATGGTATAAGTGATAATCAATTAATTAAGTTTGATATACAATCAGTAGATAATGCTGGAAATATTAGTGATGCAGTTAGTACAAGCTGTTATTCATTTGCAGAAACCGCTAATATAACAGGATATTCATTTGATGGTCATAATGTAACACTTAATATTTCAGATGTGAATGCTCATCAATATAAAATAAAGAGTGAGAGGATTGACCAGGATGGTAATATAATAAGTTTGCCAGATGGTGACTGGAAATTATTAAATGTCGATAATCTAGAATATAATGATATTGGTTTAGAAGCACATGGTAAATATAATTATTATATTCAGACAAGGAATACAGATTTAGTTATTGATGAAAATAATACATTGGAACCTTATACAGTATCATTACCAAATCAAGAACCTACGCCACCAGTAATTGAAGCAGATAATTATCAATATTCAAATAATCTTTTGTTAAGTACTATTGGTTCTACAGATATTGATGGTGATTCTTTAACATATTACTTTACTATTAAAAATGAAAATAATAATATTTTAGTTGAGAGAGCCCCTACCACAGGTGCGGATGGCTTATCATATCAGGTGACAAATGATATTATAAATCAATTGGAAAGTGGAGATATAGTTAAGTGGCAGGTTTTTGTCACAGATGGATATATGAAAGATGATGAAGGAGAAGAGTTATATATTGCCGCAGAAGAGGTTATAACTACATTTGATAAACAGGAACCAACGGTTACTATTAATACAATACCAGAAGGATTAAATTTATCAGAATTTCACTCTTCACTTGGGCTAAACTTTACAGTTGAAGATGATATTAGCGGCTTAAAATCAATCAGTTATTACTGGAATCAAGAAGATGTGTTACCAGAAGATAGAGATGTTGTAGAAATAGCTGTAAATTCTTTGACTGATAATCAATTTACTATAACAAATATAGATGATGGAACAAATAATCTTCATATTGAAATTGAAGATATTGCTGGAAATATTAATTATTATAGCCTAAGTTCTAGTGTAGATAGTACTGCTCCAGAAATTAGTAGTATAGAAATATCTGGACAGACAGTCGATAATGTATTATATACTACTAATACTAATAGTATTACAGCAGAATGGGAAATAACTGAAGACTATACAGATATTGAATATTATCGAATTGCAGTGATAACAGATGATGAAATAAATAATCTGCAAGGGTTCACAGAAGATAGGTTTATAAGAGTTGATGGTCCTTTTGCGAGGGAAACGGAATCGTATAAAAAGATAGTAAATCAATTGAGTTTAGTAGAGAACGAGACTTATCATTATGTAGTTGAAGCAGTCAATACAGTAGGTCTAGAAAGTAAACTTACTTTGAGCTCTGCTGTAATTGTGGACTCAAGTTCTCCGGTGATTGCAAATATTTCATTAAATAATCTTCTAGAAGTAGATGGCAAAAAATATTTAACAGATCTAGGTAATTTATCGATATCTGTTGATATTGACGATAGCAGTGGTATAGGTATAGATTCTATTGAATATGCATTATCTGAGGATATATCACCTACAGCATCTCATACTTGGTATTCGAGTATTGAAAGTCTAAAAAGCTCTGCTGCTCCGAAAGATGGCAATATATATTATCTAATAATTAAAGCAAAAGATAAATTATTACAGGAAAGTATAGCTTATTCAGAACCAATTATAATCGATCAAACACCACCACTCATAGAAAAACTGATCGTTGGTAATTTACTTGAAAATGGTAATGGAAATACATACAGAACAAGACCAGGATCTGCAATACCATTAACATTTAATATTAATGATCAAGTGTCAATTACTGATATTAGTTATTCCATTGGTATTACACCAGGTGATAGTAGTATTACAGAAGAACTTTATCCTGATAGCAATGGCTGGGTAAGAATAGATAGTCTAGATAGATATCAACAATTAAATATTAATGATATTATTTCTGAAGGGACATACTATATAAATCTAAAAGTTGAAAATATTGCAGGTCTAACCAGTATAGCAAGTACAAACCAGCTTGCTATAGATAGTCAAGTAGAGGAAGCTCCAGTTGTCAATGATGGTGGTATATACAGTACCATAGATGATAGTCTGGCATTTAGCTGGTCATTTAATAACCCAGTAATGGAAATAAATCAATATGAATATAAGATTGTAAAACTAGAAAATAATCAAGAAGAAATCGTGGTTGATTGGAGCAATATACCTACTGGAAATGATAGGGTATATGAAGTTAGTGATATCAATTTGACTTCAGGTGAAACCTATTATATAAAATTAAAAGCACAATATGCGGATATGAGTTATTCAGGAATAGGAGTCTCAGATGGTATAACTATCGACACAACAGATCCAATAAATGTTACTATTGATGATATGTCTTATACTACTTCTGATAAGCTATATTTAAGGTGGCATGCCGAGGACCCAGAGTCGGGTATTGATGAATATAAGATTAAAATCGGTAGTAAAATGAAAGGTGATAATATTCTAGCCTGGACTAGTCTGACAGGAAACGGTAGTGAGACCCTAACTAACTTATCATTACCGGATGATCCAAAAGTCGTATATTATGTGACATTAAGTGTAAGCAATGGAGCCGGTAAAACCATAGAAGTAAGCAGTGATGGTTTTATGGTCGATGATACTCCTCCACCTGTACCAGTGGTTAATGATAGATTGGACTATATTAAACAGGCTCCTTTAAACTTTAACTGGAGTCAGTCAACTATTGATCCAGAATCTGGTTTGGAAAATTACAAAATAGCTTTATTAACAAATAGGGAAGCAGCAGGAGACACAGAATGGATAGATGTAGGAAAAGAAGATGAAAGAGACTTTTTAGAGGACTTAGAGGAAGGTCAATGGTATTATTTGGCTGTTAGATCAATTAATAAGGCTGGGCTTGAAAGTGCAATTGGCTATAGTGATGGTATTTTAATTGATAGTACAGCACCAGATCTTTTGAATATAGAGGAAGATAAAAGTTATCTTGAAATTGGAGAAAATCTAACAATAAATGTTTATGCTCGAGATCAAGAGTCTGGTATTGATTATTATGAATATGCAGTTGGTACTCTTGATAATCCTCAGTCAGTAATACCTTGGAGAACAATTGAGCTACAGAATGGAGCTATTCAATTATATATTGATAGTATCTATCAGCCTGGTAAAAATTACTTTATTAGTGTTAGAGCTCATAATCAGGTTGAGGATGTAATAGTGTATTATGAAGGTACCAGTAATGGTTTTATGGTAGTTGAGGGATATCCAGTAGTATATGGAGTGGAGGATAGCGGTGACTTTACACCATATAATGATCAATTAGCTGTCAGCTGGCAGTGTGATAATACTGGTTATGCTCCTATTAAATATTATCAGGTAGATATAAGTACAGATGGTACCAGTTGGACAACAGTAAAAACAACGAAAGAAAGACATACCATAATAATCCCTCAAGATATGGGTCTTGAAGCCTTTGTTGATGGAGAAACATATTATATGTCTATTCTTGGTATTAATGATGCAAATAAATCTACACCAGTATCTGAAAGAGAGATAACAGATGGAATTAAGGTGGATAATTCACCACCAGATGTGGAAAAATTACAGATTCTTCATCCACATCAATATACTACTGAAAATTATAAAATACACCTGTTAGCAAAGGATAGTAATGACATAAAAGCAGAACCACATTCAGGTATAAGCGCCTATCAATATGCATTGGGAACAGTTACTGGTGCTTCTGATATAAGCAATGGATGGCAGACCAGGACAAGTAATGCAGTTTCATTTGAAGAATGGCAGAACTTTTCTTTCGGACATAAAGAGAGATATTACCTATCATTCAGGGTGAAAAATGGAACGAATCTCTGGTCTGAGGTATTTACTGATGAAGGTATTGTTGCAGACATAACACCACCAGAAGTATCAAAGGTTGAGAGTAAAAAAGACTATGTTACAGCTTCAAAACAGATAGTCTTTGATTGGGCTGCTGCTGATGATGAGACAGGTATTACTGAATATAAATATAAAGTAGTTGAGAATATGGTTGAGGAAGTTAATTGGTCAAGTGTTTCTACTATTATAACAGAAAATACATCCGGTCAGATAACTAAAGAGTTAGAGGACAGTTACATTGAGGAAGAAGGTAAGGAATATAAGATAGCCTTTACTGTAAAGAATACTCTTGGCGTCTGGTCACAAATCGAATTTAGTCAGGTATTAACAGTAGATACTCTATCACCAACCATAAACAGTGGAGACAATATAGTAACAAATGGTGAGGAAAAACAAATATTATGGCAGATTAATGAAATAGGAACAGTTGAGTTAAAGCTATTTAACCAGGAAGATATATTGCTTGCTGAAGAAACAATTGAAGTAAGTGATTTTACTAAAGAAAACAACTACAGTTTTGCTGAAACTACTGCGGGTATGTATAGACTAGAATTAACTGCTAAAGATCTGGCAGGAAATGAAACAATAAAGAGTATAGAAATCAGAGTAAATGCAGCCCCAACTGTAACTATAGAAGGTAAAGTTAATAATTCAATTACTGTTTATAAGGCAAGAGAGTTGGTACTATCTGCAGTTGTAAATGATCCGGATGGAGCCAATGAGGATATTCAGTACCTATGGGATTTTGGTGATGGATCTATATCTACAGAGAAAGCCCCTGTACATAGTTTTGCGAATACAGGTGATTATACAGTAAGCTTGACTTGTACAGATTCTGATACTGGTGTTGGTACAGATACCGTCCAGATTAGTGTTTCAAATACATTATCAGGCGAACTTGCAAGTGACGAGAAATGGTCTGATGAGATGGTCTTAAAGGATACAGTAATTGTACCGGAAGGAGTAAGTCTGACGATAGAAGCAGGTACTAATATTAAGCTTCCAGCTGGAAAAGCATTTAAAATAAATGGCAGCTTATTAGTAAATGGTACTCAGGGTAATCAAGTAACATTAAGCTCTATTAATGAGCAGCAAACCTGGCAAGGTATAATAGTTTCACCAGGAACAGGAGAGATCACATTAGAATATGCAATAATAGAGAATGCTGTTCGTGGGATAACTCTTAATAATAGATATGCAGATATAAGAAATAGTATCTTTAGAAACAATCAGGCAGGGATACACCTTTATGACTCATCTCCACTGATTGAAAATTGTCAAATTATTAATAATGAGATATTCGGTATAAAGGAAGATGGCGAATGTGAACCAATACTTAATGGAAACTTATTTTCAAATAATATAGCTGGTGATTATTATGACAGTAAATTAACTGTATTATCACCTGAAGAATTGGAGGTAATTAATAATGATTAAGTATCAAGAAAATCAATCCAAATTCAGGGGGAGATATAGTATGTTAAATAAGTATAAAAGCTATATAGCAATAGCAATTAGTATGGTGTTGCTGTTTATTGTATCACCGGTAATGGCAAATAACACTCAATATATAGAAGTTGAAAATGTTATAAACGGGGTTAATACTGACCCCGTTCAACCTGGGTTTTATCTTATAGACAATAATCTAGATACCCACTGGTCCTTTAAACCAGGGGTAGATAAAGACTGGGCAGAGATAAGTTTAAAAGAAAAAACAATAATTCAGGCCCTAGAGATAGACGGATATCTATCGACTGATACTGAAATGATAATCGAATATTATCAAGAGGGTAACTGGTTACCCTTTATGGCAGCAACAGTAGAAGAATTAAATAACACTACCGACCTATCATATGACCAGATAGTAACAGATAGATTACGCCTTTTAGTATCAGGTAATGGGCTATCCAGTAGTTATTTATCTGAACTAAAAGTATTGGGAATAGCAGCTGTTGAATATTATCATAAGATAGAAGTAACTGATATATTAGCTTCTGCTAATACCGATCCTGTATATAAAGCAGAATTCCTTACAGATGGTAATACATATACCTTATGGAAGACAGAAAGCAGCCAAAAGGACTGGCAGGACAGGAAGTTTGATGAGGTTTTAGGAGACCTATCAGACCTAGAACAAAATCAAGACATTAATAACACTGAGAGCGTTAAAAGTAGTAAAAAAGGAAATAGGAATAAGCAGGCTACATCTGCTGAAGCAATCTTTAACTTAGGTGGGGTATATAGTTTAGAAGCTGTCAAGATATATCAAACTGAGCATCTAAAAGGGAATATAGAGATATATACATATCAGAACGGAAGCTGGCAGTATTTAAATGATGTAAAAGATAATTCACTAGGATGGTTACGAATTGACTTGAGTGAAAAGAATATATCAACAAATCAAGTAAAAATCCTTGTTGATGGATATGGTGGAGAACTTGGTGGAATAGCTGAAGTTGAATTCTGGGGTAAGGGTAAGTATGATGGAGATGAACCTATAATACTGGGTATTCAGCAGGCCCGTAAACTGGACAAGCCATTAAACACTCAGTTTAACCTTGCTAAAGATGACATAAAAGATTATGTTCTTGAGCTTACCGTAGAAGGAGAAAGTCTACAGCAATTAAATGTAGACTTAAATGGAAATAAAACAACGATAGAACCTGGTTCAAGCTTAAGGGGTTATACAATATACGAGCAAAAGCTAGAACAAGATTCCCTCTGTGCAGGAAAGAATTTTATACAGATAAGTTCAGAAAAGAACCTGACAGTAGTTAACTCCAGACTCAAGAGTAGAGATAGATTAAATACCGATCAGGAAATAGCTGACGGAATTCTGTTTGGTTCAGCTACAGACTCTGATGAAATAGAGCTAAACCTTGAAAAAGGGGGTCTATCATTACCAGCATTTCCTGATTTTCCTCAGACACCTGTCATTACATCAAATGGTAGTCGGACAATTAGAGATTGGAATGGACCGGTAATAATAAATCAAGACTTAAGATATGATAATCTGACTATAGATACAGAACTGCAGATTGATACAAGTCAGAGGGATATATCACTTCTTGTTGATAATCTTAAGCTGGGTTCGAATGGAAGTATCTCTGTATTTGGTGATGGTAAGGCATATATATATGTTAACAGCAATCTCAATATCAGGAATGGTAGTAGAATCAATGAATCAGGCTCTGCTAGCTCTCTGGAATTAATACATAGAGGGAATCAGATCAATATTCAGGGTGGAGTTGGTGGTCAGGATAACTACAAATTCGCCGGAACTATCTATACCGAAGCTGCGGATATCTTTATCCAGAATGGAGCCAGCTATAAGGGTAAGCTATATGCCCTTAATGGAAAGATAAGCATACGCGGTGGCATAACTGCATCAGAGCTAATATATGCAAAAAAAGGTAATATAACAATTACTGGAGGAGCAAAGGTAGAAGGTAAGATTATCTCCGGTGGAAATAGAATAGAAATCTATGGAGGTAGCACTTTTGATGGTTCTATATATAATGGTGGAATTATTGCACCTGATGCAGACATCTATATCGACCAGGGAGCTACTATTTTGGGAGAAATACTGGCAGGAAGAAATAAAGTGCATATTGGTAATATCAATCATCAACACTCTTTCTATAGCATACCAGAAATAGAAAATCCAAAATATAAATACATAGAAGAAGTAACAGTCTATACTCCAATAGATAATCCTAATCTCTATCTCTATGCCTGGATAGATAATAATTGGGTTGAAGTATATCAAACTGAAGAAGGATTAAAGTCCTTAACCTTCAAAGATTATCTAAAAACAGATAAACTACTAATCAAAAATCCACAGGGATTAGCAATAAGTGAGGTAGCTGTAAAATATAGTACTGAGAATAATCGAGAACCAGAAGTAAAAATACTTAACCCTGAAGACTACAAGCAATTAACACATCAGGAATTATCCAAAGAAAAGATAATAGCCTATGTAGATAATCCCGATACTGAAGTAACGATAAATGGACAGAAGGCCTATCACAGGGGACACTATTTCTGGATAGAAGCCAATAGGATAAGTGCCGGAAGCAATAAAGCAAATATTGTAACTGCAGTAGCAAGGGATAATAACGGAAGAGTAAATTATGATTCCAAAACTATCTATGTTGGTAATAGACCACTATTAGATGTAAATTTAGATGAACAAATAATCTATACTGAAGAAGATACAATTAAAGTGGAAGGTAATATCAGAAGTCCATTAAATCAATTACATATCAATGGACAGGAAGTTAATATTTCAGGACAGAGATATACTAAAGAAATTGAATTGAACTCAGGTCTTAACCTGATTGAAATAGAGGCAAGTAAAGCAAATTGGCAGGGAAAAAAGGAGTTTAGTCAAAAGATATATCGGAAGGTAGTAAAAGTAACGCCCCTGGCATTATATGTAAATTCAGCACTTGATGGATACTATACCAACCAGAATACTATAGTCATTAGTGGAATGGTAACAGGTTTGGGTGAGCTTACAGTAACTGTTAATGGAAAAAGAGCCAGTATTGAGGGAGGAGAATATACTTCATTACCTATAAACCTAGAAGAAGGTAGTAATCAAATCAAGATTACTGGGTCCAATAATACCGCTAGTGTAGAAAAAGAAATTACAGTAATCAAGGATACTACAGCACCTGTAATTAAAGAGTTTACTCCTGTAGAGGGATATCTATCAAATACAACTACTGTTAATGTATCAGGGAAAGTCACTGAATTAAGTGACTGCTATCTATATGTAAATGGCAAAGCCATTAATATGATAAATAAGGAATTTAACAAAACTATTACCTTAAATGAAGGAAAAGAAGTAGCTATAAAGCTAATGGCTGTTGATCAAGCAGGAAATAGAATGGAATGGTTCAGGTATATCATGGTAGATGTAACAGCACCTGAAGCCTTCCAGGTAACAGCCAATCCTGCAGACTGGACAAAAAATATTCAACCAGTAGTATCCTTTGCTACCACAGATGCAATTAGTGGTATAGATTACTATCAGATAAAAATTGATGATGGTCAATATACGAAAATAGAAAGTCCCTATACCTTGCCAGAACAAGCAGACGGCATTCATAATATTACTGTAAAGGCAGTAGATAATGCCGGTTGGGAGACTATCGCTACTACTAAGGTATATATAGATACCATAGCACCAGATATTCCGAATAAATTCAGGGCTATATCTGGACCTGATAGGTCTCATTTAAAATGGGAAAGGTCAGATGAGGAAGATGTAGTAAAATATAGGATATATAGACAGCCAACCTGGGATGAAGGGGAATATATAACTATAAGTAAAGATAGTCCTATTCTTGGACTTGAGGAAGAATATCACTACATTGATACAGGTCTAAATATAGAAGAAGAATATACTTATTGGATTGAAGCAGTAGACTGGGCTGATAATATTGGCGAAAGTACTGAACAATCAACAGTGGAAATAGGTATAAAAGAAGAAGCAGTAACAGCTGATAATGAAGAAGAGATAACAATAGAATTTGACCAGATTAAGTTGGATATACCTGAAGGTGCTATCCCTGAAAAAGGAAATATAGAGATAAAAGCAGTAGATGAGGAAGCTGTGCCAAGCTCAGATAAAGTAATAGCTAGCAAGACAGTAAACTTTGATTTCAAAAACCAGGATGGCGAAGTTAATGAAGATATAGAATTCAAGAAAGATTTAACTGTAACAATGAAGTATGACCTGGATTCAATTCCTGATGGTTATTCACCACTTAACCTATATATTTATTACTATAGTGAAGTAGAGGAGAGATGGATTAGATTAGAAAGGGCTGGTGTTGATATAGAGAAAGGAGAGGTATCAGCTTTAACTAATCATTTCTCAATGTACAACGTTCAGGTGAAAGATAATTACTCACCATCAGCTGATCAATATGATGATTTGGGTATCTCACCATATCAGAGCTATTTCAAAAATAATCAGGAGATCATATCACCTGCAAGTGGTGGATTAACTATAAATGGACTTGATATCAGTCTGCCAGGTAGAAACGGATTAGATCTTAATATTGGAAGGAATCATAATACAGGTTCAGTAACAATGGAGAAATTAAAGAAAGCCTTTAAACCAGATCAAGTTGTGAAAGGTTATAAGGCCTTTGGAGAGGCGTGGAATATAAATCTCCCCTGGATAGAGACAAATGACCAGGGAACCTTTGTCCATTTCGAAGATGGTAGTGCTAGTAAGATAGAGTGGGATAAAGGGCAATATGTAAGTCTTGCTTTTTTTGAAGGTTATAGCAACCATCATCAAGGTAGACATTTTTACGCCAAAAAAGAAGCTGACCGTAGTTATTATATCATAACAAAAGATGGTAAAAGATATGACTTTAATAGTAGTGGTATGGTTACAGAGATTACTGACAAAACAGGACAGAATAAGATAACATTCAATTATAGTGGAAGAAAGATTAACTGGATAGAGGATACAATAGGTAGAAGACTAAGCTTTAGCTATTCAGGAGATTATATTTCCAGTATATCAATAGGTGATCAGGTTTATCAATATAACTATAATGGCAATCTACTTAATGAAGTAATTGATCCTGCAGGAAGAAAGACTGAATTTAAATATACCAGTATTGAAGTAGTAAGTGGAGGAACTGGAAACATAGAGAGAGAGGATATTCCTCTGGTTGAGAAAATTATTTACCCAACAGGTGGTATTTCTAGATATAAATATAGCCAACAGGGCATTAAATGGTATGGGACAGAGTCTGGTTCTACGACTGTAGTATTAAGGTATAAAAATGGAACTATAGTGCGAGATGGCGACGGCAATGTGGTAACAAAAACATATCATTATAGCCAAAATTGGAGTGCTTATGATAAGACGACAATAGTAGTTGATAAACACTATAAAACCTTAATTGATTCAGAAGATGCTGAAGAAATATCTACAAAGGTATACAACTATAGATATAACCATGAATACCCTCCGAATCAATCAGAACGTATAAGATATAGAGAACTGGATGATAAAGAATCGTTTAGAATAACCAAAACAACATCAAGTGATTTAAATAAACAAACAGTAATGAACTTCAATAAAGATAATCTAATGCAAAATAAAACCATATATGACCTTGAAGGTAATGAGCTTGAAAAGATTAAATATCAATATAATGATAATAAAGAGGCAACTGAAGAATTAATATATAAAGATGGCAGTGAATTCCATCAATATGCTAAACTATATGAATATGATAACTGGGGTAATGTAATTAGGAGTGAAAATACAGGAACTGGTCTGGAAACTGATAGCTCATTTTATAATACAAACAGCTCTGATAGTGGTTTCTCTAACCCACCATTTACTCAGGGTGAGATAAATACACATATTAGGAATTTGTTAAGGGGTAAAAAAATATATAATCGTGATCCTAGGAATCAGTCCATAACTGTTCAGGAAAGCGCCTATGAATATGATAATCTAGGTAACCTAATTACCAAAGCTGTCTACCACGATGAAGAAGATGGTAGTAAGCGCTGGATAGAGACAGAATTTCAGTATGATGAATATGGAAATCTAATAACAACTATAGACCCTGAAGGTAATAAAACAGAAATGACCTATAGTGCAGAATATAGCTATGCTTATCCTACAATGATCAAAAAAACGGGAGGCAATGGTACTGTAACTGATGCTGATGGTAATATTACTAAAGACTCTATCCAGAAATTCGGCTATGATCTAGATACAGGACTTAAAACCTGGGAGATAGACCCACTGGGTAATCTAACAGAATATGAATATGATGATATAAAGAGATTGGTTAAAATAACATATCCTGATCAGGATGATATTAGTCAGGGTACAATTGAATCTATAGGAATAGAGAATTTGAGTAGATTAAACTATAACAACCGTGATAATAACCCGGTTAAAATCCAATACTATGATGATACAAATGATGCTGATGGAATCTCAACAACCGTAATCAATGCAGAGAGTAATATAGATATAGATAACTATCGAATAACAAACGACAGTATAGACTTACCACTTATCAATAAGAGCAGATACTACTATGATGCTTTAAATCGTTGGGTAAGACTGGAACAATTCTTAAACAGAGAAGATAGTAGTGGTATTACAACGGAGATAGTTGATACAGAGTTCAGATATAACCCAGCGGGACAAAGGTATTTAACCATTGATGCTGAGGGTAAAGTGACAGCCAAGACATATGATCCCTTGGGTAGAGTAGAAAGAATCCTCTATTTCGGTGACTATGACCCTAAGAGTATTGATTTAGAGAATAATCTGTATAGTAATATACCTTCAACCAGAATAGAATATGATGATATTGTAAACAAAAGGATAGTAACTGACCCTGAAGGAAATATCTCAGAAGAAGTCAAAGACTGGTCAGGAAATGTAACTAGGGTTAGTAAATATAATGATGGTGAAAGTTATGATAGTATAGCAGGCTATGATGCTGTTGGAAATAAGGTCTTTGAAAGAGATGGTAATTACCGCAGGACAGATTTCTACTATGATGATATGAATAGATTAATTGAAAAGAAACTACCTGCAGACGATTATGTACTACCAGGTAATCTTGTTCCGACACCAGATTATAGACCAACAATTACTTATCAATATGATGATAATGGTAATAAAATAGCGGAAGTATCAGCTAATGGTAATACAGGTCTTACAGACCCTGCTGATTATACAACAAGCATTATCTATGATCAGCTAAATAGACAGATCAAGGTAATAGATGCAGATGGTAATACTGCTAAGATATACTACAATGCAGCAGGACAGAAAATAAAGACTGTAGACCCACTTGGTAATGAAGGAAAACTTATCTATGATGAGAGAGGAAATCAGATAGCTCAGATTGACGCTCAAGGAAATGTCCTCTATACAGAATATGATATTCTGGGTAAAAAGACAGCAGAATATGATCCAAGGGGTGTAATCCCTGTAGATGATAATCTTGATGGTATTACAGGAGAAACTGTAACAATACTGGGTGAAGAATATATACTTGATGAAAGATATAAGACTGGCTACCAGTATGATACTTTAGGTAGGAAGATCAAAACAACAAATCCACTGGGCAACAGCACTACAGTTGAATATGATAATGTGGGAAATAAGAAGAAGGTTATCAATGGTCAGCAGACTGTCAGCTATAGCTATATAGATATGTACTTTGTGGAAGATGAAATAGTTAATGAGGGAAAAGAAAGTGAACGGGTAACCCACTATAGCTATGATAAGGTAGGAAATGTACTTACTGTTACTGATCCACGGGGTAAGATAACAATTAATGAATATGATGATCTGTATAGATTAATAAAAGTAAGAAGACCAGATAATTCTACTAAAGAATATGAATATGATCGAGTGGGGAATAAGGTTAAGGAGATAGAAATACCTAAAGCTGGTGAAAGAAATACCACAAGATATTTCTATAATAGCTATGATAAACTAAAAGAAGTAAGGGAACCGGGAATAACAGGTAGTACTAAATATTATTACAATCCACAGGGCAGTATGGTAAGAAAAGAGATGGCCAATGGCTTGGAGACTCATTATGAATATAACAATCTGGGTCAATTAGTAGAAGAAACAAAACCTGGTAATGAAACTACTACTTTTACCTATGATACGGCTGGTAATCTTCTGATAAGCATCAACCCCTTAGGGGTAAAGGTTGTAAATAGGTATAATAGTAACAATCAGGTAGAAAGTTTAGAATACTTTGGCTTAGATGAAAGTGGTAACTATGCTGCTATTCCTGATGAAGTAATTAGCTATAGCTATGACAGGGTAGGTAACAGGCTATCTGTTGTGAAGGGGAAAAATACAGAAGACATTGCATCAGGTGAAACAAAAAATATAAGAGAAAGCAGTATTAACTACAGCTATGATGTATT
>JADQBV010000202.1 GCA_016278415.1 Halanaerobiales bacterium | reverse complement strand
CTGAGGGACAGGTTGTTACAGGTGTTATTGATGTTTATCCTGAGCCATATCAGCCCTTAGAAATTGAGCTTGATGTTGATATGACTAATAGAGCATTAGGCATAGAACTCTCATCTGATGACATCAAAGAGATGTTGGAGAAATTGAAATTTACAGTTGAAATCAATGATAATGATATATTAAATGTAGCTGTTCCTGCTTTTAGAAGTGATGTTGAAAGGGAAGCCGACCTTATAGAGGAAGTTGCTCGAATGTATGGTTATAACAATATACCAAGTACCAGCCCAGAGGGTAACCAGCAGGGTGGTAAGAGTTTCAAACAGAAATTCGAGGATATTAGTAAAGAATTTATGCTTGCTGCTGGATTAGATGAGGTCATCAATTTTAGTTTAACAGGTGAAGATAGTTATAAGATATTACAACTTGCAAATGATAGTACTTTGAGAAATTGGGTTCATATTAAAAATCCTTTGAATGAGGCATATGCAGTAATGCGTACTTCTATGGTTCCTGGTATTTTAGACGTTTTGTCCAAAAATGCTAAAAGACAGTTAGATAAGATGAGTATTTTTGAATTGGGTAATATATATTTTCAGCAAGAGGGTGAACAGCCTTATATACAGTTCACAAAACTTGCAGGGGCTAGTATGGGATATGAAGAAGATGATTGGAACTCAGGGGCCCCAGATTTCTTTTATTTGAAAGGGATTTTGGAAACTTACTTTGAACGTGTTGGCCTGGTAGATATAGAGTTTAAGGCTACAAAAGTATCTTATCTACATCAGGGACGTACTGCTAATATTGTATCAGGGGATCAAGAAATAGGTATTATTGGTGAAGTATTACCAGATATTGTAGAGGAACTTGATTTGAAAGAACGGACTGCTGTCTTTCAATTAAATTTAGATAAAATATTGGATAAGGTGAATTTAATACAGCGGTATAAAGATCTACCTCGTTATCCTGCCGCTGAAAGGGATCTTGCTGTATTGGTAGAAAAAGATATAAATTCAGCTGATTTATTAAAGCTTATTGTAAAAAAAGGTGGAGCTCTATTAAAAGATGCAGATGTTTTTGATCTTTATCAAGGTGATCAAATACCGGAAAACCAAAAGAGTATTGCCTTTAAATTATTATTCCAGGCAGGCGACCGAACTCTGCGAGATGAAGAGGTAAATAAGCAATTTAATAGTATTGTAAAAGGTCTTGAAAATAAATTTGCTGCTAAAATTCGAGGAATTTAAAATATTATGCAGGAGTTTTTAATTAAATATTGAAATTTATATAGTAGAGATTATTGAAACTTTTTTGGGAGATGAATAAAAATGGCGATAAAGGATAAGCATAATAATAGATTTACCATTAAAATATTAGGTGAAGAAATGGTAGTTATAGGTAATTTATCTGATGATTATGTTAATAACCTATCAAACCATATAAATCTTATTGGTGAAGAGATATCACGTGCTTATCCCCGCCTTTCTCGTCAAAGGATTTTAGGTTTGACTATTATGAACATTGCAGATGAATATTATAAATTAAAGGATGTTTATAATAAAAAGATACAGGATTTAAAATTAGCAGAAGTTGAAAACAAAAATCTAAGGGAGAAATATAAAGGAATGAAAGAGGAATATGAAGAACTTCTCAGTCTCCTGGAGGAGGATGATAAATAATTGAGTATTACAGTTATTGATATAATAATTTTAATTATGGTCGTATATTTCGTAATTGGAGGTTATAATAAGGGTTTTATTAAACAGACCAGTACTATATTGGGTATCATATTAGCACTAGTAATCTCAATGAATTATTATTATGAATTTGTTACAGTAATAGAACCTTATATACAGGTCTCTGAAGCCATGATACAATTTGTAAGCTTTGCTATTTTATTTATAGTAATTAATATATTTGTACATGCCTTAGGGTATATTTGCAAAAAGATTTTAGATGCTTTATTTTTAAAGCCGGTAGATCATGCAGCAGGTGCTGCTTTAGGATTACTTAAAGGTTTTATAGTATCATACTTGCTTGTACTAATGTTATACCATGTACCTTATGGGACACTAACTGAACATATTAATGATTCTATGTTAGCGACCAGAATATTGGGCATGACACCATTTTTACAAAATAGTTTACAAAATATATTTAAATCTTAAAATCCTGTTGTACTTGCAATGGGATTATTTTTTTGTGATAATAGATGTAGTAAGTGAGGGGGATAACATTATGGCTGATATTACTAATAAAGAGATTTCCTCAATACTAAGTGAGTTAGCAAATCTGATGGAGATAAATGGTGAGAATAAATTCAAAGTAAGGGCATATGATAATGCATCACGGCGTATAGCAGAAATAGATCAGGAATTACATATACTTGTTGAGCAAGGTGAGTTAGAAAATATTAATGGTATTGGTAAAGGGATAGCTAATACAATAAAAGAAATATTGGAAGAAGGATATAGCCCACGGCTTGAAGAGGTAAAAGGTGATTTGCCTGATGGCCTGTTGGAATTGGTAAACATCCCAGGTCTTGGACCGAAGCGGGCACATCAATTGCATGAAGAACTATCTATTGTTGATATCCGCAGTTTGAAAGAGGCTTTGGAAGATGGTGAAGTAAGAAAATTAAAGGGTTTTGGTAAGAAAAGTGAAGAACAATTATTGAAGTCATTAGAAAATTATGAGGATTATAGTCAGGTACATATTTTATATAAAGCATTGATAAAATCAGAAGAAATTAAGCAGTACTTAGAAAAAAGTGATCAGATAACTCGTATGGAAACAGCTGGAAGTACACGAAGACGTAAGGAATTAATTGGTGATATTGATATACTTGCAGCTAGTGACTATGGACAAGATATTAGTGATTTTTTTGTGGAAGCACCATTTGTAAAAGAAATCATCGTAAAAGGCAATAAAAAGACCAGTATCTTAACAGAAAACAATTTTCAAGTTGATTTACGAGTGGTAAGTGAAGAGGAGTTTCCGGCAGCATTACAATATTTTACTGGCTCTAAGGAACATAATGTTAAAATGCGGGAAAGAGCAAAAGAGTACGGATATAAATTAAATGAATATGGTCTTTTTGACGGCAAAGAGCGAATAGAATTAAATGATGAAGCAGATATATATCAAGCCCTGGATCTTGAATATGTAATTCCCGAATTACGTGAAGATAGGGGTGAAATAGAGGCAGCTGAAGTAGATAGATTACCTAATAGTATCAGATCTAAGGATATTAAAGGTGATCTTCATATGCATAGTCATTATACTGATGGAGCCTATTCTATTGAGGAATTGATAGAAGAAGCTAGAAAAAGGGGCTATCAATATATAGCTATTACAGACCATTCACAGTCACTGAAAGTGGCCCATGGAATGTCGACAGAGAATCTCTTGAAGCAGATAGATGAGATTGATGAATTACAGGGAAAATATGATGATATTAAAATATTCAAGGGTATTGAGGTTGATATTGATTTTAGCGGTAACCTGGATTATCCAGATGAAATATTAGCAAAACTGGATTTGGTAATTGCTTCAATACATTCCGGTTTTAATCAGAGTAAAGAACAGATTACCTCAAGAATTGTTAAAGCAATGGAGAGTCCCTATGTTAATATTATTGGTCATTTACGGGGGCGTATTATAAAAAAGAGGGAATCTTACCCTGTTAATGTAGATCGGGTTATAGAGAAGGCAGTTGAAACTGGGACCTGTCTGGAGATTAATGCCTCACCATATCGCCTTGATATAGATGATATAATATCTAAACAGGCTAAAATTAAGGGAATAAAAATTGCCATAAATACAGACGCCCATCACCTTTCAGAATTTGATGATATTTTATTAGGTGTAGCTGTTGCCAGACGAGGTTGGTTGGAAAAAGATGATGTAATAAATACCATGGATGTAGATCAGTTAAGTAATTTTTTGAAGGAAAAGAAAGGGCAATAGACCTTAAATTATATACACTTTTCCCAGGCATTTTGCTATTCGGCTGAAGAAATTTAAAAAGTCTCCAGTCACGGACTGATTGCAAGAAGCTGATTTACAAAATCTTGTCTGAGCGAAGCGAGTTTGATTTTGTTGCACCACAGGCACCACGATTCTATATAACCTTTACATTAATGACGCTTCTTAATTGAAGGAGTAACTGGGGTTTAGACTTTTTCATGTATGAAGCGCAGCTAAATTTTCTTTTAAATTGCGCAATGACAATTTAGAAATTAGGCCATCGAGGCCGTCATAGCAAAATGTCGGACATTTATTCTGCCAACTAATGTGGAGATGGTCCATTACTTATAAATAAATCATATAGATATTTTGACCATGGTACGGAGGAGATAAATATGGATAATAAGATATTAGAGACTCTTGAACTTGATAAGATAAAAAAAGAATTAGAGACTTGTGCTGCTACTAATATAGCTAAAGATATTATCAAGGGATTGAGTCCTGTTAGTGAGATAGATTATGTAAAAAAACGCTTGGCTGAGGTTACTACTGCTAAGAAGATAATATCAGAGTTTGGTGTACCTCCATTTGGTGGTATTAGAGATTTGCGCAAGTCCTTGAAAAAAGTTGATAAAGGAATTGTATTATCGGCAAAGGAATTAATGGATATTCGAAATACACTGGAGGGTTTCAAATCTCTAAAAAGGTATTTTAATGATATTATAGCCGGCCTTGATCCTCGTGTAATCGAAAATTACTATAGCCTGGTTACTTCTGAAGGGATTAAAATTATTGAATTAGGCGAACTGGAGAGGGAGCTAGCACGCTGTCTTGATGAATATGGAGATATTAAAGATTCAGCTACACCTAAGTTATCCAGTATTCGCTCAGAAATTACTAATCTAGGTAATAGGATTCGGGATAAGATGGATAGTATCATAAAAAGCTCTAGATATCAGACTATGCTTCAGGATAATCTAGTAACCAGAAGAAGGGATAGGTTTGTTGTTCCTGTAAAGAGTGAACACAGGAATACTTTTCAAGGTATTGTTCATGATCAATCTGCCAGTGGTATGACATTGTTTATGGAACCCTTGGCTATAGTTAAGATGAATAATAGATTAAGTGAGCTTCAGTCGGAAGAGGAGAAGGAAATTTATAGAATTTTACAGGTTTTAACAGGCCTTGTCCAAGAAGATATGTACACCATCGAAGATAACTTAAAAATAGCTACTGTACTTGATGTTATATTTGCTAGGGCAGAGTACAGTCATCAGATATCAGCTATGGAACCCGATGTTAATGATCAGGGTATAGTTGAAGTTAAACAAGGGAGACATCCATTATTAAAAGAAGAAGCTGTTCCCATTGATATTAATGTAGGTGGAGAATTTTCAACATTGATAATTACCGGTCCTAATACAGGTGGTAAGACTGTTGCCTTGAAGACTGTAGGTCTCTTTGTTTTAATGATAGAATGTGGACTTCATATACCTGCTGCACGTGGGACACGTATTGCTATTTTTAAAGATGTCTTTGCAGACATTGGAGATGAGCAAAGTATTGAACAGAACCTAAGTACCTTTTCATCACATATGACTCGTATAAAGGACTTTCTACACAGAGCAAATAAAGAAAGTCTGGTACTGATGGATGAATTAGGAGCAGGTACCGATCCGAAAGAGGGAGCTGCTCTAGGTATAGCTATTATGGATAAGTTGCGACAAAAAAAGGCTACTACAATTGTGACAACACATTACAGCCAGTTGAAAAATTATGCCTATGACCAGACTGGTGTAGAAAATGCCTCTGTTGAGTTTGACATAGAGACCCTGAAACCAACATATAGAATTCTGATGGGTATACCCGGTGGTAGTAATGCCTTTGCCATCGCCCTAAGACTAGGTATACCAGATGAAATAGTTCAAGAAGCAGAAAAATTACTATCAGGTGATGATGTAGCTGTTGAGAAAATTATTACTGGCTTAAATACTGAAAGAAAAAAATATAATACTTTAAAAGAAGAATTCTCTTTAAAAGAAAAAGAGGCTAGCACCCTCAAAGAAAAGTATGATAAGATGGTTAATGACCTTAAAGAAGAAAAAGCAAGGATAATCAAAGAGGCACGAGATGAAGCCACTGAAATAATAAGTACAGCAAAGAAAGAAAGCAAAAATATCCTTAAGACATTAAAAAGCTCTAGTTTCAAATCCCGCTCAGATGTTGATCGAAAAGGTAATGAAATTAATGAAGATTTTCAAACTATCGATGAACTGTTAAACCAAGAGGAAGTGAATGAGACAGAGAATATTGCAGATCAGAAAATATCTGTAGGTGATGAAGTTAAACTGAAGAGTGTTGGCCGCAGAGGTGAGGTAGTTAATATTGATGAAGATAAGGAAGAGGCCACAATTCAGGCAGGTATTATTACTGTAAAGGCACAGCTCAATGAATTACAAAAGGTTGAAATCCAAGAAGATAAGAGTAAAGAAATGGTTAAAAAATATAAGGTCAGTAAAACAGCAAAAGTTTCACCATCTTTAGATCTTAGAGGTGAACGCTATGACACAGCCCAGAGGCAATTGGATAAATATCTAGATGATGTTTTTCTAGCTGGATTGAAACAGGTTGAGATAGTACATGGTAAAGGAACCGGTGTTTTACGAGAGGCTGTACAGGATATATTAGAAAGCCATCAACATGTAGAAGAATTCCGCCTAGGTCGCCAGAATGAGGGAGGATCAGGGGTTACCATTGTGTCAATTAAATAATTTGATGTAATTGGGATGAAAAAGTGTATAAGCTTTTATTTCTAATCGTTGGTAATATACCCAGAGCCTCTAAATTTTCTTTTTAGTAACGCAATGTTAATTTAGAGATTAGACCGTCGAGGTCAAATTATCGGAAGTTTTCCATCAACTAATATGGATAAGAACTATAAAAGGCTACTATTTTTACGGGATATTAATTCCATAAAAATAGTAGCCTATTTTTATTTAATTTATTTTTTAATGGTTTTCATTGTTACTATCATTATTATACCTATTAAAGAAATCCCAAATACTATTAATCAGGTTGTCTGATGAAGTACTATGCAGGTCACATTCCTCAGTTGGCACCTTATCATATATTATGTCTCCATTTTCAGAAATCAACGGCACACCAGTAACTGGGTCTATAGCTTGAATAGGCTCATATTTGTCAATAATATATATACCTTCAATATCAGTTTCTGCTTGAGTAGTAGTATCTTGCTCACTATTTTCCTTGGGTTCTTCAAACTCTGTACCAAATCTTATATTTCTACTACCAATCTTAATTCTATTATCAGTATAATAACTATATTCAACTATATTTTCCTCTGGACATTCTGAAGTTGCTATAAGTCCAGATTCTTCATCAATACGTACAGTTGCGACTGGTTGGTGTAGGGTGTTAACCTCAGTAGGGATATTTTCTTTTCTAAACAATTCACTTGTTGTATTTACCGTGTATTCATTTGGTAGAAGACCGGTAATCGGATCAATCTCCACACCACTAACAATTGTATTAGGTTTATTAAAATAGCTTGTAGGCATATCTTCAACAACAGCACGCATATAATTCCCCCATAGTCTTGCTGCTTCTGAACTCGATACGATTCTCCCGCCGTTACCCTCTGGGAAGAGGTATTTGCCACTTTCATCTTTTTGGTCATATTCCATTGATGACAGACTGTCTTCACCAATCCAGACACTCGTTACTAACTCTGGAGTAAAACCAACAAACCAGGCATCGGTATAACTATTAGTAGTTCCAGTTTTTCCGGCCACTGGTTGGTTACCAAGTCGGGCACGCCATCCTGTACCACCAGCATCACTGGTAACTGACTGTAGCATACTCGTCATGATATATGCTTCATCTTCAGCAAGAACAATTCTTTTTTCTGGATGTGCATTATAGAGGACCTTATCATGTTTGTCTAGGACTTTTCTAATAGCTATCGGTTCAACTAAAATACCCTGGTTTGCAAATATACCATATGCAGAGGCCATCTCCATAGGTGTAACTCCTTTATTTAGTCCACCTAAGGCCAAGGATAGGTGATTTTCGTGTCTATCGGCAGGCTGTATTGTACTGATACCCATTGATTCAGCAGTTTCAATTGTTTTATCTATTCCTACATGCTGCATCAATTTAACAGCTGCAACATTAATGGAATGTTTTAAAGCAGTCCGTAGATTAACTAGACCTCTATACTTATTTTCGTAATTTTTGGGCCAAAGCTTTAGAGGCTCGTTTTTTTCTTTTTCTGCAAGCATAGGCATATCATTTATAATAGATGCTGCTGTCCAACCTTGTTTTATTGCAGTTGTATAGACAAAAGGCTTAAAGGCAGAACCAGGTTGTCTAATAGCTTGTACTGATCTATTAAATTGATCATTACCTCGTCCGCCGACCATTGCCCTAATCTCACCAGAACCAGGATCAATAGTTATCAAAGCTAATTGTGGTTGTAAAAGGCCGTTGTCAGCATTTCCTTCTATAGTTGGTATATACTTGCTTTCTATGGCCTGTTCGATTGATGATTCTGCTTTTTTTTGTATCTCAGGATCAAGTGTTGTATATACCTTTAGTCCTCCACTGTAGACTAATTGAGCGCCAAATAAATCGATTAGTTGATCCCTAATATAACGTATAAAGTAAGGAGCAAATTCTTCCTTGTCTGGCATTGATTCAGGCACAATAATTTTCTTTTCTTTTGCTACTTTTAGCTGTTCGGCAGTAATATACCCAACTTCTTTCATTCTATTTAATACTGTATTTCTTCTATTTATGGCAGCTTCAAGGTCAAGATATGGCGAATAATATCCAGGACCCCTTGCAATACCAGCAATTAATGCCGATTCACTTAGGTTTAACTCCCAGACATTTTTATTAAAATACTTTTGAGCTGCAGCCTGAACTCCATAAGCACTATGTCCTAAATATATCTCATTTAGATACATTTCCAGGATTTCAGGTTTTGTATATAAGCGTTCAAATTGTAAGGCCAGATATGCCTCCTGTATTTTTCTATAATAAGATACATTTTGTCGATTTAAAAGTGCATTACCAGCTAATTGCTGGGTAATTGTGCTAGCACCATGTGGCCTAGATCTATTTTTAATAATATTAGTTATTAGGGCTCTAGCTATACCAAAAAAATCTATACCATGGTGCACATAAAAACTCGTATCTTCAATTGCAATAACAGCATTTTGTAAATCAGTAGGTATTCTATCTAGATCTACATTTATTCTGTTTTGCTTATATAATTTAGTTAAGAGTTGTCCATCTGCACTATATAATATAGTTGCTTCACTGGCGCCTTGATAATTTGAGATATCAGGTGTATCTTTAATAATCCAAGTGACAGCACCAATAGATAGTCCAAAGAAAATAGCTATCAGTAATATAATTGATGATATAATAAATTGCTTCTTTTTCGCCATCACATTTTCCTCCTTTATAAATATCATTCCTATTATAACATAATTATATTAAAAATAATACCCTAATTGATAGGAGTGATATGCACATTATCATATTTCCAGCATATATTATTAAGTGGAGGGATTTTATGAAATTTAATATCTGGAAAGTTGTTATTGCTTTTGTTTTGATACTTTTATTAATCTTTTTTGTAATACATAGAACAATAACACCGGTGTTTTTTAGTCTAGCAGAAGTAGAGGTAAAAAATATAGCTAATAAAGCAATAAATCAAGCAGTTCATAAGGGAACAGAGAATATAAATTATCAAGATATGGTTAAATATATTTATAATGACCAGGGTGATATTGTTTTAATGCAACCTAATATTAAATACATAAACAGTTTCACTTCGCAAATTTCTTTGTCTATACAGAAGGAATTAGAAATACTAAGTCGTAAAACCCTTACAGTTCCATTAACCAGGATATTGGGAATAGACCTTCTTGCTGGATATGGTCCTGACTTAAATATGCAGATGGTTCCTGCTGGTTTTACTATTCCTCCAAAGGTTAATGATAGCTTTACATCTGCTGGTATAAATCAAACGCGCCATAAAATCTATCTTAAAGTAACAACTGAATTAAAAATGATTGTACCTTTCAGTAGTAAGAATGTGCAAGTGACAGCAGAAGTACCGGTTACAGAAGTTGTAATATTAGGCCGTGTCCCTCAGATTTATGTGGGTATAGATAAAGAGGGGGTTTCTGGAATAATTAAAGATACTAGTAATTAACTTTAAATAAATATTTATCTACTGGGTATAATATATAAAAGATTAGTATAAATACTTATGGTATATTTAGGATAAATTCTAAATTGTAGAACTATTAATTAACTATTAAATACGCTAGGGGGAAGAAGAAATGAAGAATGATGGATTATTAACTGGTATTCTTATAGGTGGGATGTTTGGGGTTGCTGTTGCTTTACTAGCGATTAACACAGCTAAAGGCGAAGCAGTTAATGCTGTTGAAAATAAAGAAGGTAAACAAGATGGAAAACAATTAAATTCAAAAGATCAAGGTCAAGAACAAGGCAATGATCAAGGTCAAGACAAAGGACTAGAACAAGGCAAAAGTCAAGATAAAAATAAGCAAGAAACAGACCAGAATCAGGAAAAGCAAGAAATAGATAAAAAAGCTAATAAAGCAAAAAATAAAGATGTGACAGCAGGGATAAAGAAATTTGTTACTAATACTGCAAATACTATGATGACAGACAGTCAGGATAATAGTCAAAATGATAGTGAAAAAGCAAGTGAAGCGGAAACAGGAAAAGAAAAGGATAATCAAACAGTTCCAACTTCTTCTAGCGAGGTAGAGGATAAAAAAAATGAAAAAGAAGATGAAGTAAGGAATCCTGCAGATGAACGCAAGAAAAAGACGGAAAAAGAGGGAACTGCAATGGGTGAAGATATTGCTTCTAAGTTGAATTTTGGCAAAAAAATTGCCCAACTGGAAGAGTCTTTAAAAAAGCTACGTGAAGAAAATACTCAGGGGAATTAGAGGTTTATTATGTTTAATATAAAGGAAAAGGATCTTAAAACAGGAATTATGCTCCTTGGGTTAGGGGGCATAATTTATTTTTTGATTATTATAAGAGTAATTCTTCTGCCTTTTATTGTAGGTATTGTCATAGCATATCTATTTTATCCTTTAATTCATTTCTTAAGGAAAAGGAATATACCGAAAACCTGGGCTATATATATATTGATTATGGTTTTTTTAATATTAATTATTCTTATATCATTTCTAATAATACCAGCTTTATTAACTGAGTTAGAAAACCTAACAACTACAATACCTGAATATGTCAAGGAAATAGATAAATATATAGATAATTTAAATAAAGAATACCATAGGGTAAATATGCCTCCTATTATAAAAGAGGTTATTGATAGGACTTTAAAAAAATCCGAAGAACAGGTAATAACATTCATGGAGAATTTTACTGAATTAATTATAAACTCACTATCAACACTATTAAGTTTAGTGATTGCTCCATTTATCAGTTATTATATTTTAAAGGATATGGACAAACTTAAGAGGGGTATAATTAGATTCCTACCTAGGAGTAAACGAAGAACATTCCTTGAAATAGGTGTTGAAATAAATAAAATATTTTTAGGTTATCTAAGGGGCCAGATATGGATTAGCATAATAGTAGGAATATTAATTAGTATTGGACTGGTAATATTTAATATTAAGTTCGCAATATTACTAGGATTTGTAGCAGGTCTTAGTAATATGATACCTTTTATTGGACCAATAATTAGTAGTATACCTGCAATCTTTATTGCACTATTGTCATCCCCTACAAAGGCTATTAGTATTGGACTGTTATTTTTAATAATACAACAGCTAGAAAGTAGTATCATTAGTCCGAAAATAATGAGTAATGAGGTAGGTATTCATCCCTTAATAGTAATTTTTTCTCTCCTTGCTGGGGCTAAATTATATGGTATATTAGGTTTATTGTTAGCAATACCTATCGCTGGTAGTCTGATAGTGATTTTTAAATATATATTCAGGTTTTTAAAAGATGAATCAATTAAATAAAATTATTTTGTAAACTTTCATTTGCCTATAATCTAATAATATAAGAATTTCTGGTTTCCGTTCCATCCAATTATGTTTGTTTCACTTGTCGTTCACTACGACCTCCTGCCTTCGTTCACTGTTACAACTTTTTGTTCCGACGTCCTGTCTCCACAAAAAGTTAAAAGTCGTTACAGAAATATAATTGGCTTACACTGGGTTAATAAGCTAAACCTATACCTCCTTTAATTGACAAATACTTATATTTTTAGTATTATTTAATGTAACTATAATTGTACATAATTTGAGGAATAAATATAAATCTATATTATTTTATTTACAGGAGGGAGAAATTTAAATGGTTATGACAGGAGATGAACTGAGAAAAGCATATCTTGAATTCTTTGAAGATAAAGGACATCTGGTGCTTCCTAGTGCACCATTAATCCCACAGAATGATCCAAGTATATTATGGATAAACGCTGGTATGGCACCTTTCAAAAGATATTTTAATGGAGTGGAAACACCACCTAAGGATAGGATAGTTACCAGTCAAAAATGTATTAGAACAAATGATATTGAGAATGTAGGCAAAACAGATAGACATCATACATTTTTTGAGATGTTGGGTAATTTTTCTTTTGGGGATTATTTTAAGAAAGAGGCAATTGTCTGGGGCTGGGAGTTTGTAACTGAGGTCTTAAAGATGGATAAAGATCGTCTTTGGATTACAGTCTATCAGGATGATGATGAGGCTTTTGACATCTGGCATGATATTGCTGGTGTTCCCAAAGAACGTATATTGCGTATGGGAAAGAAGGATAATTTTTGGGAGATAGGTACAGGACCTTGTGGTCCCTGTTCAGAGATACATTATGACCGTGGTGTGGAATATGGTGATAGTGATGAGGATGTAATAGGTGGTGAGGGTGACCGCTACCTGGAAATTTGGAATCTAGTATTTACTCAATATGATAAAACAGAAGATGGAGAGTATTTATCACTTCCTAATAAAAATATCGACACAGGGATGGGATTTGAAAGGGTTGCCTCTATCCTACAGGGTGTAGATTCAAATTATGAAACTGATTTAATTATGCCAATGATTGATTATATAGCAAAAGATAGTGGTATTGATTATGGAAAGGATCCTGAAACAAAGATGGCTTTTAGGGTTGTGGCTGATCATAGTCGGGGTACAACAATGGCAATCTTTGATGGGGCTCTACCTAGTAATGAAGGTCGCGGATATGTTATAAGGAGAATACTCCGCCGTGCTGTTCGCTATGGGGGAAAATTGGGGTATAATGAACCATTCCTATATAAGATGGTTCCTGTAGTAGTAGAGAGTATGAAAGATGCCTATCCTGAACTTAAGGATAAAGAGGCTTATATCCAAAAGATAATTATAGCTGAAGAGGAGCGTTTTTTACTTACCCTTGACCAGGGTTTATCAATCTTAAATGATATGATTAATGAGATGAAGGAAGCCAATCAAGGTATTCTATCTGGTAAGAACGCCTTTAAACTCTATGATACATATGGTTTTCCCCTTGAATTAACTAGGGATGAACTGGAAGCAGAAGGCCTTGATGTAGATGAAGAGGGCTTTAATCGAGAAATGAAAAGGCAACGGGAAAGGGCAAGACAGGCCAGAGATGATGTAGGTTTTAGCGGCTCTGAAGAAGCCAAGATATATAATACACTAAAAAGTGATAATAACTTTGATTTTACCGGTTACGAAACGTTAAATGACCAGTCGAAAATAGTAGCTATTATTAGAGATGGTAAGCAAGTAGATAGCTTAAAAACAGGTCAAAAAGGAGAAATTATACTTGATAAGACACCTTTTTATGCTGAAAGTGGTGGTCAGATTGGTGATAAAGGTGTCTTACGCTCTAATGAAAATGTGGCAAATGTCTATGATACCAGGAAAAAGACTGGACTTTCAGTACAATTAGTTGAGGTAAAAGAGGGAGAGATAAAGACAGGACAGACTGTAGAAGCCAAGGTTTTTTCTGATCTACGTCAGTCCACTGCTCGGAATCACTCTGCAACTCATTTACTCCATAAATCTTTAAAAGAAGTGCTAGGTGATCATGTAAATCAAGCAGGTTCCTTAGTCCAGGCTGATCGTTTACGCTTTGATTTTAATCATTTTACTGGAATGACTGATGAAGAATTAAGACTGGTTGAAGAAAAGGTTAATAAAGTAATTATGAATAATCTTTCAGTGGATACAATAGTTACAAACCAGGAAAAAGCCAAAGAAATTGGTGCTACAGCATTATTTGGGGAAAAATATGGTGAAGCAGTCAGGGTAGTGACCATGGGTGACTATAGTAAGGAATTATGTGGTGGTACTCATATTAATGCTACTGGAGAAATAGGTTTTTTCAAAATTCTTAATGAATCAAGTGTAGCTGCTGGAGTTCGTAGAATTGAAGCAATAACTGGTGATGAGGTTATAAGATACATCTCTAGTAAAGAGGATTTGATAGATAAATCCGCCGATTTATTAAAGACTACTCCAGATAATTTGTATGAGCGCATAGAATCTTTACTTGAGCAAGAAAAAATGATGGGAAAAGAATTGAGTTCCTTGAAAGATCGTTTAGCAAACTCCAGAACAGCTGATTTAATTGATGACCTAGAGAAAGTCAATGGTGTTAATATGCTAACTGCTGAGTTAGAGGGATTAGATAATGATGGACTAAGAAAATTATCAGATCAACTGAAGGGCAAGTTAGACTCTGCAGTAATTGTGTTGGCTTCAAGCTTAGGAGATAAAGTATTATTTGTAGCTTCAGTAACTGATGATTTAATAAAAGAAGGTTACCATGCGGGAAAAATAGTTGGTAAGGTAGCTAAGATTACTGGAGGTGGAGGTGGAGGTCGTCCTGATATGGCACAAGCTGGTGGGCGTGAAACCTCAAAGATACAGGAAGCTTTGCAGCAGGTTAAAGAAATTATTGAAAACAAATAAATAAGAAATAATTATAATAAAAAAAAGGATTTTAGTACTATAGATAGAATTATATTAATAAGTAAACTTATATAAATTAAGTATATTAAGTGAGGAAATGTGAGATGTTATTCATTAAGTAATATATAAATGCTGGACAAAAAGGAAGTGATTACATGCCTGAAGATCATATTAATGATAAAACAATGAGATTTAAGATAACTAAAGAGGAACTAAGTGAAACAGGCTATGTTTTACAAAAGGTTCATCGAGCACTGGAAGAAAAAGGATATAACGCAATAAACCAAATAGTTGGCTATTTATTGTCAGGTGATCCGGCTTATATAACCAGTTATAAAGACGCTCGAACTATGATCAGAACTATAGATAGAGATGAAATAATTGAAGAATTGTTGAGAAATTACCTGGATAGATAATAAAGTTTTAGAAAGGGAGATACTTATTGAAGAGAAAAGTATATCTCCTTTTGCTAATGATTTTCTTGATTAGTATTGGGGTAGAGGGTGATATCTTAGCTAGTGGTGAGTTGAGTAGTGCTAGCTTAAGTAATAAATCCTATAATTTAGCTAGTGACAAATCCTATAATATGGTTTGGATTGTCATAGACAAGCTTAGTCTTGATCAACTACTTATTGCTAATACTCCAAATATAGATAAGTTGCAGAAAAAGGGTGCTTTTAGTTTGATGAATGTCCGTACAGTGGATCATTTACATACTGAAAGCACCTATTTAAGCGTCAACGCAGGAAATCGTTGCCAAGGGAGTAAAATGTCGCACAATGGGATAAGTTCTGGAAAAGGCGCTATAAATAACGAAATAGAGGGTTTAATTGCATTAAATAGTAATACCAACTATAAAGCAAAGCCTGGTTTGTTAGGGGATTTAGCAAAGGAGAATAATATTACTGTAGGTGTTCTGGGTAATAGTGATATTGTAGCTAAAAAAAGTAGGGCTATTGTTTCAATGGCAATGGATAGTACTGGTTTTGTACCATATGCAGAAATTGGGGAAAACATATTACAAAAAACAAATAAACCCTGGGGATATCAAAGTGATTATAGTAAACTAGCAGATAAATTTATTGAATATAAGGGTCAAGTTGATGCCCTTTTTATTGAAACCGGGGATATTAGTCGGATTGAGAATTTTATAGAATTAGAAGAGAGCAATTCTGAAAGAAAAACTTCTGTAGAGACTTTCGGGGATAAAATAACTGAAAATTCGATATTATCCGACATAAATCAAAATGATTATTATCAAGGAGAAAAGATTAACGCCCTGGAGAGGATAGATGCTTTTTTAGGTTTTATGATAGATAATATTGATTTAGAGAAAACACAAGTTGCCATTATTGTACCAACTCCTGCTGAAGAAGCAATTCAGCAGGGGAAAAGATTAACCTGGGTTTTATTTGCAGGTCGGGGTATCAACCATGGTTGGTTAAAGTCAGACTCCACTCGACGTAAGGGGATAATTACTATATCTGACTTATTATCAGGATTTTTAGCAGCAAATCTGGATAAAAATAGTTTAAATAAGGGTTTAAATAGTAATACTTCAAAAAAGGACCTCGAGGGAAAGGTTCTTGAAGATGGTGTTAATAATGGTGATGATCAATTCGCTAGTGCTATTACTTCAGTTAAAGATATGCAAGCAAACTGGAAAGACCTTAAACAGCTTAATGAGAAGGTATCATTTATATATAATATACGATCTCCTTTTATACAGGTTTTTATTTTTTTGCAGATGGTTGTACTAATTATGGCGATATCAAAAACAGTCTGGAAGAAAATCAATCAAAAATACATATTTTACAGGTCTTTTGAATATCTTTTAATAGCATTACTGCTTGTTCCAATTAATTATATGCTTCTATCTTTATTTAATATTTTTACTATACTAGGAAATATTATCTTGCTTTTTTGTATATTTGTGATAGAAGAACTACTATTATTTAAAATGATTAAAAAACCTACAAGTAGAATATTTATTATTTCCTGGCTTATGGTTTTGCTAGTAAGTATTAATTTAATAGATCAATATGCCTTGTTAGCCGACTCAATTCTAGGCTATTCGTCTATTATTGGAGCAAGGTATTATGGCTTAGGAAATGAATATATGGGCTTTTATCTAGGGGCTTTTATTCTTGCAATTACTGTAACTTTAGAAATATCAAAGGACAGGAGTTTTAAAGTAAATCCTATATTGATAGTCTTTTCTTTTCTTATTATTACATATTTTGTAGGTGCTGCAACTTTGGGCGCAAACTTTGGTGGGATGATTACTGTTCTTACCACAGGGGGTATAACTTGCTATTATATATTTCAGAACAAAAATTGGATGAATAAATGGCTTATTCTTGGATTAGGACTACTATTTTTAGTTATTATGCTTATACTGGACTATAGTGGAATTATGGGTAATAGTAGTCATATCGGTCAAGCTGTACAGAGATTAATAGATTCTGATTGGCAGTGGATATTTAATACCATTATGCGAAAATTTACTATGAACTTAAAACTCCTAAGGTGGACAATCTGGAGTAGGGTTTTACTTATTATGATTATTTATTTGTTTGTTCTACTAAGAAAACCTGTTCCAGGATTAAAGATTTTTTTTGAAAAAAACTTCTATTATAGAGCTGGTTTGTATGGGGCACTGGTAGGGAGTCTTGTAACAATGCTTGTAAATGATTCTGGAGTTGTAGCTGCAGCGACTATACTCTTTTATCCAGTAATGAGTTTATTATATTTTTTAAAGTAATTTAAGACTATAGGAATTTTCTTTTTGATGACCGTATTTACAGATATTATCTCACTCACAGAAAAGTGTTAATTCCCAGTTTCTTCCTCCAATCAAGAAGTAACAAATCAAACTCACTTCATTGCATTTCGTTCAGACAAGATT
>JADQBV010000287.1 GCA_016278415.1 Halanaerobiales bacterium | reverse complement strand
TAAAATTAGAACCTACTGAAGCTATGAGAGAATGATGACTAAAAGTTGGTAGTTAAAGATTTAAGAGATGATAATGAATATGTTGAAATAATTATTAAAGCTGAGTTAGATTGATTATTATTACCTGCTGGTACATTTACCCTAGAAAATATGCAATAAAGATATTAGATCAATCTTAATAAATCTGTACTTTAAACTCTAATTATTAGAGGGGATTTATTTTCCCTCTAATAATATTTTAGGAATGATAAAATACTGCCTTATTTCTTTTTTAGATCTCGGAAAATATATCAGACAATGATATTTCTAATCCTTCAAATTTACTTGATTTAATTATATCTTCATTTTTAAGGGTATTTTGGCTATCTAAATCCCTTTCTTTAGAAAAATAGTATTGAGTAATACTTTTGCTTTCTAAATCTACAAGCCAATATTCTTGAACTCCACTTTTCATGTAAAGGTTTAATTTTGTAATCATATCCTTGCCCCTAGTAGATGGAGACAATACTTCGACAAGTAGTGTCGGTATCCCTTCATACTTATTATCCTCGTTAACCTTGTCTTCATCACATATTACAACAATATCTGGTTGGACAACATTAGGATCCTCCTTAAATTTGATGGCAAAACCATGCAGCCTTATGTCTAATGGCGCAGCTAATGAACGGCAGGATTTTCCCTTGAAATAATTATTAAAATGCCATCCAATTTCGTTTACTACAATCTGATGATTATAACTTGGTGAAGCCATTAAATAAATCTCACCATCGATAAGTTCATATCTCTGATCAGATGATTTAGTCAACTCCATATATTCTTCATAACTAATCCTTCTTCTTGATTTATATGTACCCGCTTCTTCATGAACAAAAAAGTATTCTGGTATAGTGTAATGGATGAGCTTGGCAACGGTCTTACCATTTTTAGTAATGATAATATCCTCTTTCTCAGTTAGAGATAGGTATTTACCAAAGGCATTTTGTAAATCCGTAGTATTAACACGCATTTATATCACAACCCTTCATAAGATACCTATAATTATATAATATTTTAGCTAGTTTGGCAACTTTTATTAGCTATAATATTAGCTATAAATAAAATATAAGCAATTTTGTATTGGGGTAGGATAGTAAATGTGATATAATAACAATAATTCTAGTATGATGTATTAAAATGTACTACTAAGATATATTCTTAAGGAGTGACATATATTGAAAAGAGTAAGATCAGAGAAGCTTGATCCAAGACGGAGTAAATTATATAAAAAAGCAATATTAATAGCGATAGGTGGCAATCTCCTTTTAACAGTTGCAAAAGGAATTCTGGCCTGGATTTCGGGTAGTAGTGCTGTTTTCTCTGATGCTGCTAATTCATTATCAGATGCTTTATATAGTATTATTATGGGTATTGGACTTTATGTCTCTCAGCGCCCAGCTGACGAAACCCATCCACAGGGGCATCGCCAATTTGAACCACTTGTGAGTTTGTTCATTGCTGCTGCTATGGGAATAGCTGGTGTTGCTGCAATCTGGCAGAGTATTCAACATTTTCTGGGAAAGGCAGATTCAATTGCCTTAGGATGGCCTACAATAATCTTAACTATTGCAATTTTTGTTAAATATATAATGTATTACTTAGTTACCAAGGTTGGTAAGAAAGTACATAGCCCAGCTATAAAAGCAAGTGCCAGAGATAATTTAGTAGATATTATTACCTCGACTTCTGCTTTGCTAGGTGTATGGGGATCTCGTTTTATACACCCATATTTTGACCCTATAGCAGGTTTGTTTGTTGCCCTATGGATTTTTAAGGCAACAGCAGAGATTGTTTGGGAAAATGTCGGCTATCTTACAGGTAGGGGTGCAACAATTGAACTAATTCATAAGATTGCTGATACAGCTTCATCAATTGCTGAGGTGGAGAATGTACACAGAATCTTAGCAGAATATATTGGGCCACAATTAAGGGTTGATATGCATATAGATGTAGATGGTAGTATGACATTAGATAGGGCCCACGACATAGGGGAAGAAGTAAGGACAGTAGTTGAAGCCTTAGTAGAGGTGGACTTAGTATTTGTACATATAGAGCCTCTGGGACATGAAGAGCATGAGTTTTATAGAATAGATAATGAAGTATAAATATTGAAGTGAAAAGTGAAACTGACGGTAGGATAGGTGTAGTAGCATACTTTTCCTGAAATGAAATATAGTTAGATTACTAAAAAGGAAGCATAGGGCGGGTATTTTTTATAGTTTATTAGGAGGATTTTAATAATGTGTGATACTATTACTGCGTTTCGAACACCATCTCATTCCTTTTTTGCAAAGAACTCAGATAGGGATCCTGCTGAATTTCAATTTGTATATATATCTTGTAATCCGATAGAGGACTTTTACAATGAACCATTCCAAACTGAAAAAATAGAATATATTAATAATTCTTTTCAAACACTAAAAAAGATATTTGATCACTATGATCATCCATATAGTGCTATCCTTTCAAAGCCTGACTGGATCTGGGGTGCTGAAATGGGTGTTAATGAGTATGGTTTAGCAATAGGGAATGAGGCTGTCTTTTCCAGGGAAAGGACTCCTAAAGATGGGTTGTTAGGTATGGATATATTGCGCTTAGCGTTACATAATTGTCATGATGCTAATGAGGCCGTAGATTTTATTACAGATTTAATAGAAAGATTCTCACAGGGTGGTAATGGTAGTTTTAGTGGTAAGTTATTTTATCATAATTCATTTATGATTAAGGATTTTAATGTGGCATATGTAGTGGAAACGTCATCTAGAAAATGGGTTAAGAAAAAGGTAAATACCGTTGGCACCATATCAAATACATATACTATTAGGGATGAATACCAAAAAAGTAATTGTAATGATTCACCTAAAGATAACTTTAAGGATAAATATGAAAATAGTTTGATGACATATTTTTCTAAAGGAAATAAAAGGCAGCAACTATCATATACGTATTTACAGCAAAATGACCTTAATTTGAAGAACATAATAAAATTAATGCGTTTACATAAAAATGATTCCCCTAAAATGAAGAGGGGTATGACTTCTATTTGTATGCATCCAGGTTTTTTAATAAAAAGTGAAACTACTTCTTCAATGATAATTGAATATTATCAAGATAGATTTATCGTCTGGTTTACTGGATCACCAAATCCTTGTATTTCTCTATATAAACCATTAGTATTTATAGGTTCACAGGATAAAAATTTTTTCAAGGATCTTTCCTTGGCGTATAAATATAGCAGTAAATGGAGACAATATTCGAAAAAAATAATTTCTAACTATAATCTTTTTAAGGAAGAAATTAAACATAATAGAGATAAAGCGGAGTCTGATATTATTAATAAAATGCAGGGTGTGTTAGATGGTGAAGTAAATAATGCAATTTCTTTGTGGGAAGACTCACTGCAGTTAGCAGAGGACTATTTATACGATGGTATAAGGAAACTTATGAATATTACTAATATTTTTTGTTTATAAATAAAAATCTTCTCTATTTTCGATTGTATTGTGCTTAGATTTTTGGCTATTAACTGAATGAAATTCTAAAAGCTCCAGTTACGACTGTCTATATAGTATGTTTTAATATGTTTATTCGTATTATCTATTTAAATATAATCTACTTAAGTGTATAATAATAAGGCATAGGTAATACAAAGATTTAGATTTTAATTAATTATTAGAGAAATTAAGGAGTGTATAAAATTAATTTAAAAAGTGGAGATACAATTGAATTAGTATTAGATGATCTTGCTAATGGTGGAGACTGTGTTGGGCATTATAATGGACTAGCTGTTTTTGTTGATGGTGGTATTCCTGGTGAAAAAGTTCAGGTAAAAGTCACTAAGAAAAAAAAGAATTATGCTAGAGCAGAGTTGATTGAGGTTCTAGATACTGTCCCTAGCAGGGTTAACCCAGAGTGTCCTGTTTTTTCAGATTGTGGTGGATGCCAATTACAACATATAGACTATGAGGAACAATTAGTACATAAAGAAAAGACGATAAAAGACCTTCTAGAAAGAATTGGTGGTCTGGAAGATATTAAGCTAAATAGTGTAATTGCAGCTGATCCCAATCTTGCATATCGTAATAAAGCCCAGTTTCCTTTAGCAGAAGATAGTGAAGGGAAGATAGTAAGTGGTTTCTATCAACAGGGTACACATCAGCTTGTTGCTTATGATAGTTGTCATATTCAGCATCCTTTAATAAATCGTATTGCAAACAAAACACTTGAAATAGCTAATGAATTTGGTGTAAGTGCATATGATGAGAAAAAGCACAAGGGTTTTTTGAGGCACCTACTTGTAAGAGTTGGGATTTGTACAAATCAAGCAATGTTGATACTTGTTACTAACGGGAATAAATTCCCCTTAGTTAAAGAAATAAGTGAAAAGATTATGGAGGAAGTTCCAGAATTAGTTGGTATTATACAAAATATAAATACTAGAAAAACAAATGTGATTATGGGAAATGAAAACAAAGTTCAGGTAGGTGAGGATTACTATTATGATTTTATTGGAGACATTAAGTATGCTATATCTCCCCAATCATTCTTTCAAGTGAATACCTTACAGGCTGCTAAATTATATGACAAAGTCCTCGAATATGCCCAATTGACTGGAGAAGAATTGGTTTTGGATGCCTATTGTGGTATAGGTAGTATTTCCTTGTACTTAGCTAAGCAAGCCAGAAAAGTTATCGGTATAGAAGAGGTTTCAGAAGCAATTAAAGACGCTAATAAGAATGCTCAATTAAATGAAATAGATAATTGTGAGTTTATAAGTGGAAAAGTAGAAGATAAATTATCTGAAATACTAAATAGAGGTGAATATCCAGACTTAATAGTCTTTGATCCTCCTAGAAAAGGATTAGCAGATTCTGTTGTAGAGGCAGTTTTAAAGACTCTCCCTGATAAGATTATCTATGTTTCTTGTAATCCTGCAACACTTGCTCGAGATTTGAAAAAATTAGCTGAGACATATGATATTAAAGAAGTTCAACCTGTCGACATGTTTCCACATACATATCATGTTGAATCAGTTGTGTTGATGGAGAAGAAATAGTTTTATATACATGGGGGTAGTAATTAAGTGAAAATAGCTAAAGAATTTATAGAAAAGACTAAATATCAACATATGAAAGTTGAATCAGCTCAGGAGAAGGGTGAAAAACAACCTGAATTACAAAAAGCCTATGATGATGGATTAGAGTTGCTTAATTTACCTGATCCAGATGGTTTAGAATTTGAGCCCATTAATTTAAAAGAAATAGTTGAGCAGCGAAAAAGTCTAAGGTCGTATTCTCAAGATAAACTAACTCTAGATGAGCTTTCATATTTGTTATGGATGACTCAAGGGGTCAAAAAGAATGTTAAAGGTAAAGCTACTTTTCGTACTGTTCCATCAGCCGGAGCTCGTCATGCATTTGAAACATATATACTTATAAACAGGGTTGAAGGATTGAAACCAGGGATTTATCGTTATCTTGCCCTTGAACATAAACTTTTGCCTTATAATATGGAAGATGATATAGCGGATCAAGTGGTTGTTGGTTCCTTAAATCAGAAATTCGTTAAAGAAAGTGCAGTTACATTTATGTGGACAGCCGTTACCCAACGAATGACCTGGAGGTATAAAGAAAGGGGTTATAGATTCCTTTTTCTTGATGCTGGACATGTATGTCAAAATCTATATTTAGCATCTGAGTCTATCAATGCCGGGACATGTGCAATAGCAGCATATTCTGATGATGATATGAATGAAATACTTGATGTTGATGGTGAAGGGGAATTTGTAATTTATATGGCTGCTGTAGGCAAAAAGTAGAATATTATAACTATAATAGTTTTGTTTCATTAGATTTATTGATGAGAGTAAAGATTGTGGTTTTGCAGAAGTTCATTAGTATTTTAGAGGTGAATCTAAAGAATCCAAAAATTTAAAGAGGCTTTACTGTGAATTGGAGGCCATAGTATGTTTAAAGAAATGCGTAGGAAAGAAAAAGAACTAGCAAAGGAAGTAGTTGAAAAGATTTTAATAGAAGGTGAATATGGAGTCCTCGCTACAATCGGAGAAAACAATTACCCATATACGACCCCATTAAATTATGTCTATCATAATAATGCAATATATTTACACGGTGCTTTAGAGGGTCATAAGGTGGATAATATTCAATATAATAATAAAGTATCCTTTTCTGTTGTTGGTAAAGTTAATCTCTTACCCGGTAAATTTACTTCAGAGTACGAAAGTGTAGTTATATTTGGTACAGCGGAGTTTCCTAAGGGGGAAGAAAAAAGTATTGGACTTAAAGCCTTCATTGAGAAATATTCACCGGACTTTATCCAGGAAGGTATGAAATATATTGATAGGGCATTAGACAAGACTATCGTAATTAAAATAAATATAGAGCATATTACAGGAAAGGGAAACAAGAAATAGACCTACAAATTTAGTATTAAAATATCATAAATAAATCTTACTTAATACTTGCTACTATGGTAAAAGAGGTTCTTTTACATATGGTAGTTTTTTCTTTGTTTTTTAAATTACAAAAACAAATGTTTGCTTTCGATCAATTATTATTATATAATATATTTAACCAATAAATGTATTATATATATATTGATATTAGGGGTGATTTAGTGATAGATGTTTTTAAGGCATTGAATTTTGTTAAAAGCAGTGATGATAGTATTCTAATGGCACTTGCAAGTTATGCAGTAGACAAAATTAGTAAAAAAGAGGCTGTAGAGAAAATTTCTGAATATCAATTAGCTGATGGTGGTTGGACTGGGACAGATAAAGATTTTCAGGCTAATATATCGATAATATCTACTACCTGGTATGCCTTACATTGGTTGATTTGCTTAGAAGCAACAGATACTAAAGAATTTAACAATACCATATCTTTTCTAAAAAACCATCAACATAAAGAGGGGTATTGGGATGAACCAGTAAGAATATTAGATTACAACCCTCCATTTTGGATGGAACCAGGTAAGTATGAGAATCAGCTCTGGCTAAGTTCTGCAGTATGTTGTAAATTAAAAGAATCGAATATGCAGGTTTCTGTAAACTATGATCAAGCAATTTCTTTTCTTGTTCAGGGATGGGATGGAGAGAAATTCCCTGTATTTACTCATACCCACTGGATGGCTTTATATCTTTTTTATGATTCTCAAAAATATAAATATATTGCAAATAGATGTAAGGATTTTTTAATAGATGCAATAAATAATGAACAAGTAGATCTGGGGGATTATTCTGCTATTACTTATAACAGTTTTAATACTGGAGAATATGCCAGAGATTTATTTGAACTATCCTACAATAGATTCACAAATAATCAGGCTGATGATGGTGGAATTATTACAAATTATGGTGATAAACATAGGGCTGGATTGACAGTAGAAGCTTTATTTCTATTAAAAAAATTAGGTGAAATATAAATATAAGTGGGGTGTATATAAAATGATAGAATCAAGGTGTGGTATTTTATGTAATGAATGTGGGTATAAAGATGAAGTAAATTGTCAAGGGTGTGTAAATATTGATAAACCATTCTGGGGGGATGAATGTCCTGTAAAGTCCTGTTGTGAAGAGAAAGAATTAAGCTTTTGTGGTGAGTGTGATACATTCCCTTGTGAGATATTAAATCAATTTTCCTATGATAAAGAACAGGGAGATGATGGCAAAAGGATAGAGCAATGTCGGAAATGGTTAAGTGAGAGTGAATAGATGGGAACTGAATTAAGAGAGATACCTGGTGTTGGGAAAGTAACTGAACAGGACTTGATTGAAATGGGCTATACTACTATTGAATCATTAAAAGGCGAAGACCCAGAATTTTTGTATGATAGGCATTGTGTTTTAAAAGGATATCAGGTAGATAGGTGCCAACTATATGTATTTCGCTGTGCCGTGTATTATTCGGAAAATGAGGTTCATGATCCTGAAAAACTGAAATGGTGGTATTGGAAAGATTAAAGGAGTTCAAGGGATTAAACTGATGATAGTATAAAGTTATAATTTAAGTGATTTTTGAAAGACTATCCATTTGGGTAGTCTTTTTCTCTTTACAATTATTTATACAATTTTAAAATTTGCGGGAGTGTCAAAATAATTGTAGAATTAAGGAAATTATCAAAACTAGCACTGTAGTTTAATATTATTATAATAATAAGCAAATTGTGAAAATTATTAAACGGAATGAAAGTTTGCTTAAAATGTGTTAAAATATAGAGTAATATACATATAGATTTCATGGTTGGTTTAAATATTTATATTTATAGATGAAGATCACCAAATAATAGTATTGTTTTATTATAAAATAACAGGAGGAATAGAGTATGGAGAAGCCAAATATAAACGCAGAAAAGTCTTTTGAACTATTAGAGAAATATGGTAGCCCTTTATATGTTTATGATGAAGGAATATTGAGAAAACGCTGCCGAGAATTAAAAAATCTACTGCCTTCAAAAAACTTCCGAGTTAATTATTCAGCAAAGGCTAATACAAACTTAGAAATACTTAAGATAGTTAATGAAGAGGGATTGGACGTTGACGCCATGTCTCCAGGAGAGATAGTTATAGAAGAAAAGGCTGGTTTCACTCCAGATAGGATATTTTATATAAGTAATAATGTATCTGCTGAAGAGATGAAGTTTGTCATTGATAAAGGTATAATGGTTAGTGTAGATTCTTTATCACAATTAGAACTCTATGGGGAAATTAACCCTGATAGTAAAGTGGCAGTTAGATTCAACCCAGGTGTTGGTGTAGGTCATCATGAGAAGGTGAAAACAGGTGGTAAGAAGACGAAATTTGCAGTACAGAGTGAATTTATCCCACAAGTAAAAGAGATATTAGAAAGGTATAATCTTACTCTAGCTGGAATAAATCAGCATATGGGATCCTTATTTATGAAGGGAGACAAGTATATAGATGGGGTACAAAACCTTTTTGAAATAGCGAAAGAATTCCCTGGTCTGGAATTCATTGATATAGGGGGAGGTTTTGGTATTCCTTATGAGTCAGGTGAAGAACGACTTAATCTGGGAGATTTAGGCCAGAGGTTAAATAAGGTGTTTGAAGAATTTTTAACAGATTATGATAATAAAGATCTAGTATTTAAAATTGAACCTGGTAGATATATTGTTGCAGAATGTGGTGTATTATTAGGTACGACATATTCTATTAAAGAGAATTTTGGGGTGAAATACGTAGGGACTGATCTGGGATTTAATGTTATGATGAGACCCATGCTTTATGAATCATATCATGAAATCAAAGTACTAAAACATCAGACCGAGACTATAGCGAATATAGGGAAAGAGACTGTTAATATAGTTGGTAATATTTGTGAAAGTGGAGATATAATTGCTCAAGAACGTGATTTACCTTATATAGATGAAGGTGATATCATAGCAGTTATGGATGCAGGGGCTTATGGTTTTGTTATGTCATCTAATTATAATTGTCGGTTAAGACCAGCAGAAGTCTTAATCGATACAGAAGGAAATGATAGCTTAATCCGAAAACGTGAAACACTTGAGGACCTGCTTAGAAATTTTTAGATAAGTTATAAATCAGAGGGGGTACTGTTATGGAAATACCTATTTATCAAATTGATGCCTTTACAAAAGAGAGATTTAAGGGGAATCCTGCAGCAATTTGTCCGTTGGAGGAATGGTTGAGTGAAGAGTTAATGCAAAATATTGCTGCTGAAAATAATTTGTCTGAGACAGCTTTTTTTGTTAAAAAGAATGATCGTTATCAGATTCGATGGTTTACTCCAGAGAATGAGATTGACCTCTGTGGTCATGCTACATTAGCATCAGCTCACTTAATTATGAGATACCTGGAGAAAGGTCTTGAAAGGGTAGTCTTTCATTCTAAAAGTGGAAAATTAGAGGTTTATAAGAATGAGGATCGATTGTCTATGATTTTCCCAAGTAGACCTGCGGAAGTATGTGATGTTCCGGAGGATCTAGTTAAGGCCCTTGGGGTAGAACCAGAGCAAGTTCTTAAATCTAGAGACTATATGGTAATCTATAGTGATGAGGGTATTATCAAAGATATACAGCCTGATATGGAATTATTAAAAAAAGTAAATAATCACGGTACTATCATTACTGCTAAAGGAAAAGAAGTTGATTTTGTTTCTAGATTTTTTGTTCCAGCTTGTGGTGTCCCTGAAGACCCAGTTACAGGTTCAGCACATTGTACATTAATACCTTATTGGTCAAGTAAATTGGCTAAGAAGGACTTAGTGGCAAAGCAGCTTTCAGCCCGTGGAGGAACCCTATACTGTCAAGATATGGGCGATAGAGTGAAGATTTCAGGTAGTGCAGTTTTATATTTGCGGGGGAGTATAGAAGTTTAGAATTCTTCTAAACCCAGGCTCTTTCTCTACATAAAGGTGAATAGTGTATAATTTAGACCATCAAAATATAAATATGGTGGTCTATTTTGATTGATAGAGATAGTGGTTAGAATAAAATAAAAATTTGAAAGGGGTTTTTAATATGAAAAAAATTTTAATGATTGTATTTTTTATTGTATTGTTTTCTTTTAATGCTTTGGCTGATAATGAAATAATCTTAACAAATCAAATGAATAATGGCCAGGAAATAGAAATCAGAGTAGAAACAGGGGAAGAATATCTTCATAAATTTGTCTTAATTCCTTTTCTGCCATTTATTGGGCCAAATACACCACCACAGATTGCTTTCTGGGCTGAAGATCAGGATGGTAATTACTTAGAGACTATTTATGTTTCAAAAAAAGCTGCTACCAGGAGTTTTGCCAGTGAAAAATTAAGTGAATATGATATTGAGAGATTAAAGTCATTATTACCATATTGGTCACATAAAAGAGGGGAATTAAACGAGTATGGATATTATTATCCTACTAGAAATAAACCCCTAGCAGATACTGTAACATCGGCAACACCGGAAACTAATTTTAACTTGAAATCTATATTAGATAGATATTCAAAGAAAATATTTATCTTTGCAGAGTTTAATAATTCTACAGATTGGAATGATTATTATACAAAGGAAGCCGAAGTCGGTGAAGAGAATTATAATGGTGGAAAGGCTGGTAGTGGACAGCCATCTTTAATATATAGTGTAGAAGTTGATATGAATCTAGCAGGAGAATATGAAATGGAGCTTGTGGGTCATGGGTCAGCTGATGGAAGTAATGGTAATTTGTTTGATGATATTTCAAATATAACAAGTGCTAAGGAAATAGTAGGTAAAATTACAATTAATATTGAAAAATAATGCTACATTAATGTATAATGAAGTTAAGAGTTCAGACCTTATGCGTAAATTTTAACTCTGAAGGTTGGGGTATTAGTAATAAGATTTTTTAAAATGATTTTGTAAATTAGGGATAAGGATGGATACATAGTAGCGTTAAATTTTAAAATTAAATTAAACAATAAACTATATTTTGTGTACCTAGGATTAGGAGGTATTTAAGTGGAAATTCCTGTTCAAAGATGGAAAGATGCTATTGAGATTAGACATTCCAGTAGAACATTCACTGCGCAACCCTTATCAGAGGATTTATGTAAGTCAATGGAACAATTTCTTGATTATGTGAATAATGGTATTGAGGGAGTTAGAGCTGTTTTTGTTAGAGATGGAGGAAATAAAGTGGTTCAATCTATTATTGGGTCATATGGTCTAATAAAAGGGGTAAGGTCATATATAGCCTTTATAGCTGATCAAAAAGATATTAAATTTCCAGAGAAAATTGGTTATCTAGGGGAGATGTGTGTGCTTGAAGCAACAGCTAAAGGATTACAAACTTGCTGGATTAGTGGTACATTTAAACCCCAGACAGTAGAAAAACAGATTAGAATTGCTCCTAATGAAAAGGTGATAGCTATTACGCCTCTAGGCTATACAAGGGGCAAGAAAAGTATTGTGGAAAAGATTATGAAAAAGGCAACAGGTAGTCAGCAAAGGAAATCAGTAGAGGAATTATGCCCAGAGGGATATAAACAAAGTTATCCAAAGTGGATTAAAGATTCTATTGAATTAGCTAGAGTAGCACCTTCAGCAGTTAACAAGCAGCCCTGGCGTTTTATCATTGGTGAGAACAACGATAATATCAAAATACGGATTAATGACTCCAGAAATGTGGAAAGAAAAAGATTGGACTGTGGAATCGCTATGTTACATATTGAAATAGGTGCATTAAGTAACGGTATAGAGGGTGAATGGAGTTATTCTGAGTTACCGGATATTGCAGTTTATAGTACAAAGTAATACTTCAGAAGGGAAAACCTGTCTATATGGCGGGCTTTTCTTATTTAGACTGTACTTGACTGTACTTTTAAGGTATTCTTGAATAGAATTCTTTTACACGTTATAATTATAATTAATACATAAAGAAAATTGATGAAATATATATTTTTGGTGATTAGTGTAATAGATAATTAATAATTAATTGGAGGTATAAGTGTATGAGTAAATTACAGGCAGTTATTTTTGATATGGATGGGGTTATTATTGATAGTGAACCGATTCATTATAAGGTTAATCAAAAACTATATGAGGAATTAGAGATTGAAGTAAGTAAAGAGGAGTATAATAATTTTATTGGAATATCTAACACAGATCATTGGAATCACCTAAAGGAAAAATATAATCTGACTGATAGTATAGAAGATTTAATTGATAAACAGAACAATCAAAATGTTAAGCACTTGCAAGGTTCGGATGAAGAGCCTATTCTTGGAATTGTTCAACTGTTAGAAGATTTAGAGATTAATAATATTAAAATTGGTCTTGCGTCATCATCATCTTTACGTTACATTAAAGCTGTTACAGAGAAATTTGCTATTGATGATTATTTTTCTATAATGGTAAGTGGAGAGAATATGGATAGGGGTAAGCCACACCCGGATATCTTTTTAGAGGCAGCAGATAGACTTGGAGTTGATACTGCAAATTGTGTAGTTATTGAGGATTCTGAACATGGGGTTCAAGCTGCAAAGTCTGCTGGTATGAAATGTATTGGTTTTATAAATCCTAATTCGGGAAATCAAGACCTGAGCCTTGCCGATTCATTAGTTGATTCTATGAAAAAGGTTACAGTTAATATGTTGGAAGCTTTGTTTGTATAAAGGTTATCTTGAATCAGGCTTTCAAGTTGCTTCAAAAAAATGATGCTAATACTATAGAATGGAGTGTTCCCATGAAGTGGTTAAATAAATTGGAAAGAAAGTATGGTAAATATGCAATAAATAATTTAATGTTATATATTGTTTTATTAACAGGAACTGTTTATCTATTAAGTATGTTTGATAGGACTGGTTCTTTTCTATATCGTTTGGCATTAATACCTTCACGTGTAATGCAAGGGGAAATATGGAGGTTGATTACATATATTTTTATTCCTCCAAGGACTTCTCCTATCTTTATATTTTTTGTTCTATATTTTTATTATATGATTGGTACCGGTCTAGAAAGGGCCTGGGGGAGTTTTAAGTTTAATGTTTATTATCTTATAGGTATTATTGCCACTACGCTTGCTGCATTTCTAACAAGGGGTACTGCAACTTCATTATATTTAAACCTGACCCTATTTCTTGCATTTGCTAGACTATACCCAAATCATCAAATACTACTGTTTTTTATAATACCTGTTAAAATGAAATATTTGGCCTGGTTTAACTGGGCATTGTTTGGATTAACTATCTTAACTGGGCCGATACCTAGTAAGATTACTGCTTTAGTTGCTTTAACTAATTACTTTATCTTTTTTGGTAAGGATTTAATAAATGATATTAAGAGAAAGCAAAAGGTTCATAAAAATAGACGCCGCTTTGAGAGTGGAAAGAATTGGAATGATCAGGAGACGGCTCATAGATGTCATAAATGTGGTATAACTGAAAAAGATGATCCTAAGATGGACTTTCGTTATTGTTCAAAATGCGAGGGTGCATATGAATATTGTTGGGATCACCTCCAGGATCATGAACATGTTCAGGAATAATCTATTCAGTATATTTATTTTGTTTAATAATAAATGCCAGTTAGTTTAAAATTCTTATTTTGATAAGTTAATATAAGATCATGTACAGAGCGTTGAGTTTTATAGGGGAATTTCACAATAATTTTTATTTTCCAGCCCAATGGTTGATCAGTAGGGAAATCCTCTATAATTGGTACTTGAGCTATAGGTTTTATAACTTGCCCTGTAGAAGTTTTTAGATATATTTCGCCAAAGCCATCTTTGTTTAAAGTATCTCTATTTAAATCTGTCAGGTAAAGGTGGTAAGCTGTATGACTCTGGTTACCATATATTTCTGAGTAAACTATAAAAAATTTGTTAACTGATATTTTTTCAAGATCTAACCTAATCTTATCTACTTCTGTTGTAATTAGTGATGGTATAGGTAAGGGTAAGTCTAGATTACTGGAATCTACCGGATAAAGCTGTTCAATATTTCTTTGGAAAATAAAGTTTGTTGTGTTTCCCTGGGAGAGGGAAGCCGTAAGCAAGCCTAGTAAAAATACGCTTACGAAAATACTGATAATAGTAATATATAGTATTCTTTTTCTGATAATCAAATGGATACACCTCCGTATTAAATAAACATATCTTACGTTGAAAGATTAGATTAATACACGAACAGTTTAATGTAGCACCACCAATTTTGATATTAAGGTAGCAGCACTAGGCCATCGATGCCGTCATAGCAAAACAATCGGACGTTTTTCACCAATTAGTATGGAGAACAACCTAAGTTTAAAAAGTATACTTATACTTATGTGATATTATCTGGATTTATTTATATTCTCAAGTAAACTCCATCAAAATCTTTTCTGTGATTTAGGGGTGAGGTTTACACGTTCACAAAGAATAAATTAGTTTAGCTAAGACTTTAGGTAAGACATTTTGAAAACTAAAGTCAAAACAATAAGAAGGGAGAAAAGATATGCGCAGATTAGTAAACATATTTATCATTGTGTTATTATTGGTAATTCTTATGGTATTAACGAATCCAACAGAAAACCAATTTATTGATTGGGCAATGAAACAAGCAGAAAATAATGCTGATTCAAAGATAGAGAGAATATTAGGAGATGTTCTAGGAAGACCAGTATTACAATTATCAACAACTACACAGGATTATCTGGCATTTAGTGTTTTTACAATTGATAAAGGTGACAATCAGGGAGTATTTCTAGGTCTTTTCAGATACATTTTTATCCAATTGAGATAATAGTACATAATTCACCTATTATTAATTAAATAATACTAAGTAGAACTAGCTGTAGTTCATCAAAATTAATAATATATATTCAAACCTCTATTAGTGAAGTGGTTTATTACTCCACTTATGATGCTTAAAATATTTGAGGTGTTAAAATCTGATATACCGCAAGCTTGATGTAGGGATTAAGGATGATTACACTGAATAAAAAATGGGTGAATTAATATGTCAGAGAATGTATCATTGTTGTTGGGAGCCGGGATATCAATCCCGGCTGGTTTACCGTCTACAGGTGAAATAACAAAGGAATTGTTTGAAAATAAAACGGTTTTTTTAAACCCTATCTTAGAAAAAGATGATGAACTGGTATTAAGGTTTTTAAAATTAATATATAGAAAAATAAAAGGGTTTTATAAAAATAAAACCATAAATTATGAGGATATTTATTATGTTACTACACAGATTAAAGATTATTTAATAGAGTATGAGAACCCAATAGTTGCTGATTTTACAGAAGATATAATTGATGAACTTGCTCAATTCTACTATCAAAATTATAGTACTGGTAAAGAAAAGTTAGAGAATAAACTTCCCCAAATTGCCAGTATGGCTGGAAAATATATTAATGATGTAACAACACAGTTATTACGAAATGATAAGATAAAGACAAATCATCTGTCATTTATAGAAGAAATTGTTGCTGATAAAAGTGTAGAAAATCTAAATATATTTACATTGAATCATGATGTAGTTATTGAAAGATATTTAAAAGATAATAAAATAGATTATTATGATGGTTTTATTTACGAAAAAGTCAATAGTCTAAAAGACTATGATATAAGGCTATGGCAAGCTGATTTCATAAATGCTACTCAAAATATAAGATTGTTGAAACTTCATGGTTCAATTGATTGGTATAAAATTAAAACTGAGGATTTTAATTTATATCAACGATATTTCTTTGCTCAAATAGGAGATATATCCAAATTAAAATATTTCTCGGGAGACACAAGTCCTTTGATATTAACTGGGAGATTTAACAAAATTCTTGAATATAACCGAAGCATTTATGTAGATCTGCATTATAACTTTTATCGCATATTGCCTACTACAAATATTCTTTTAATTTCAGGCTATAGTTTTAATGATAAAGGGATAAATTCCTGGTTAATTGATTGGATGTATGCTGTAGAAGAACATAGAATAGTTTTAATTCATCCCAGGCCAGACAAGTGTATTATGAATGCTCGTTTTGGAATCAGACATCATTGGAGTATTTGGGAGAAAGAAAATAAAATTAAACTAATAGCTATTTCTATAGAAAATTTTGCTTGGGGAAAATATTCAAAGATAATAAGTTCTAGAAAATAGGTTTATTGTTGCTTGATATTCTTCGAGGAAGTCCATTTCGTTATCTATCCATTTCGTTTTCTACGATAGGTTTTATAATTCTTCCAAAAATAATTATCTCAATAAGAAGGATTTTTTGTCAGATTAGAGAAATTGTTTTTATATTGTAAATTTGGAGGGGATAGTTATGGTAGAACAGGATTTGACTTTAAAAGTTTTGGATGAAAAATTTGCCGTTTGTAAGGTAGATAATAACAAACCGATACCTATGTGGGTATTAAAAAGTAGAGATTTTTATTCGATTACCAGGACACATGATGAAATGTCGATTATATCAATAGAGAGTTCTGTACCTGAACACGTGGAAAAAGAAGGTGGTTGGAAGGCCTTTATGGTTGATGGAGTTCTTGATTTTGAATTAATTGGAGTCATATCATCAATAACAGGCATTTTAGCAGAGAAAGAGATAAGTGTTTTTGTAATGTCTACATATAATACAGATTATATTCTTGTAAAAGAAGATGATTTTGAGAAAGCCGTTGAGGTATTATATTCAAAATATAAACTAATTTAATAATAAAAGTATCGTGGAGATGGATATAATAGACTAGGGGTGTTAATCTATGGACGAAGGTCTATCTGTTAAGAGTAGTTGTGAAGATAATACATATGAGTTCGGACAAAAAATAGGCGAATTAGTTGAACCAGGGCAGTTAATTTTACTGTCAGGTGACCTTGGTGCTGGAAAAACACTATTAACCCAGGGTATTTGTGATGGCTTAGGTGTTGAAGAAGATGTCACCAGTCCTACCTATAATCTTATAAATGAATATGAAGGCGATTTAGCAGTTTATCACATGGATTTATATAGATTGGAGCAGGAGGAAGATTTATATGATCTTGGATTTGAGGATTATTTAGAAAATGGTGGTATAGTGATTATAGAATGGCCTGATTTAGTATATGACCTTATACCGGCAGAATTTATATATATTAAAATAGAAGTAATCTCACAAGAAGAGCGAATAATTGTAGTTGAAGCTGAAGGAGAGAAAAGTATGAAATTAGTAGAGAGGTTAGAGCTTAATGTTAACACTGGGAGTTGATAGCAGTAGTGAAGTAGGGGCCGTTGGATTGGCTGATGAAAATGGGATACTTGGTGAAATTAATATTAAATTAGTTCATCGTCATAGTAAGGAATTATTAAGTATTATAGATTATCTTTTTAAACAGACTGGAAGAGGTGTTAAAGAGCTTGAAGGTATCGCTGTTTCAGTTGGCCCAGGTTCATTTACTGGGCTTCGTATTGGGCTTAGTACTGTAAAAACATTTGCTCAAGTTTTACAGATTCCTGTAATAGGATTATCATCCCTTGATATTTTAGCCTACAACC
>JADQBV010000397.1 GCA_016278415.1 Halanaerobiales bacterium | reverse complement strand
TTTCCTTACAGGGCAAATGGCAAGGCCAAGGCAATGGGAGAAGAGACCGGAATGGTAACTTTAATATCTGAACAGGAGAGTGGCAAGATTTTAGGGGGAGAAATTTTTGGTACTGATGCTGCTAATTTAATTTCTGAAATAACCCTAGCTGTCAAAAATGGAATAACTGCAGAGAACCTTGCTTCGACCATCCATGCCCATCCTACATTGTCAGAAACTATTATGGAAGCAGCTGAGGACATTTTAGGGAAGTCTATACATAGTTGAGTAGATTAATGATTGTAAATAATGTTACGATAAGAGGGATTGATATTAGCTCAAAGTGAATACTTATTTAATGTAAAAAACTCCTGGATGAGCCCAGGGGTTTTTTGTCGTATTATGGAATATAAAATAGTAACTAATTGAAATAATAATATAATATTAATTAATTATAAAAAAATATATAAATATGCAGGAATTTACATTTTAATATAGAAATATATCTTAGAAATTTGTATTAGTATCATATAATTAACCTTGATATATTGTTTTGACTTTTTTAAAATGCTGATGTGCAAGAATCAAATAATTTATGGGGTGATTAAAATGAGTTATATATCTAATTATAAAAAGAATACTATTATATTATCTTTAGTTTTTCTAATATTTTTTAGTTTAGTCTTGAAGGCTGAGGAGACAGATGTATCAGTATATGCTGATGGTTTTGACAATGAGGATATCAAGTATTTTACTATTGATTTTACCCAAGATATAGAATGGGAATGTACAGTAAGTAGGTATGCGTATAGCGGTCATGCGACTTTTAAAATTTATGATCCAAATGATAATCTTGTAGTAGAAGAGTATAGTACAGCATCAACCTCTAGTTCTAGATCTGGTTTAATAAAAAATGCTATAACAGGTAGATGGAAAGTAAGGGCAGGAGCACCTGATCGTGGATTATTAAGTGCAAAAGGAAGTGTTACATATCAGGATGATAAGTCTGGACCATCTATAAACCATTTTTATATAAATAATGGTCAGAATTTTATGTCAGACAATAAAAATTTACCAATAACTTTACATATTTCTGCAGAAGATGTTATGGGTGTAAAAGAGATGTGTTTTAGCAATTCAGAAAGTAGTGGTTTTTCAAATTGGGAGTCATATAAAACATCAAAAAGTTGGATAGTTAGCAGTGGAGACGGAACTAAAAAAATATACATAAAATTAAAGGATTCTTTAGGTAACATTTCTACTTATCAGACTTCAAATTATGTTCAGATTGATACTACAGGACCAACAAAAAATAAATTTACTATTAACAATGGAGCTATAGCTACTAACAATATTTCTACAACGCTCAATATATCAGCAAGTGATAATATAAGCGGTATTGCAGAGATGAGATTAAAAAATGAAGTAGATAAAAATTATTTATCTTGGCAGTCATATCGAACAAATAAAAATTGGCAATTATCAATTGGTGATGGCGATAAACTAGTCTACGTGCAATTTAGGGACAGTTTAGGTAATACTTCATCAATATATAGTGATAATATATTATTAGACACTACTCCACCAGTGATTAATAATGTTTTAATTGAAAAAATTGGTGAAAGCATCAGAATGACATGGGATGCTTATGATGAATTATCTCAAATCTCAAACTATGTAATTACTTGTTTGGAAAGTAATAGTATCCCTGACTCTAAAGCAGGAGAAATAATATATGAAAAGTATAAAGTGTTTAGCAATTTATCAGTAGATAAAACCTATTATATTTGGGTAAAAGCTGTAGATGAACTTGGTAATGAAAGTGAATGGTTAAAAAGTGATTTAATATCTTTTAAGCCACCAGCTACAAAAATTACATCCATTAATCCCAATTCTAAGTATGAGGATCATGAAGTATTGTATTCTATTGAATTGCAACTAGAAAAAGTAAATATGGAGATTCCATATGTTATAGAAAGGAAAAATCCTGGGACTAATAGTTGGGTGGAATTAGAACAAGTAAGCTATAATTCATTATTAGATAATAACTTTATATATAAAGACAATAATGAACTAGTTAGTCATAGCAGTTATAGATATAAAGTATACACGCTAAATGGTAATGAAAAATCAGAAGACTTCATATCAAATACAGTTATTATTCCAAATATTAATGCAGACTTAAATTTGCCTAGTACAGATAATAATCCAATTAGTAAAGAATTAGTTATTGAAAATATTCCAGATACTGATATAGAAGGAGATATTATTAGGTTTCTCGGATGGTATCAGCTAGGCGAGAATGGGATAGCACAGAGAATTACCGAGGATTTTCAATCGGGATCTATAACATATAAATTCCCTTCAGATGGAGAATGGCTCTGGTGGTTAGAAGTAGAAGAGTCAAATGAAAACTTTGATTTTAATATCACCTACGAAACAGATAAAAGAACAATAATAGTGGATACAACTCAACCAAATGGAAATCTCGCTATTACAAATACTAGTGGGGTTGAATATACAGAAGAAATCCCAACAAACACAGAAGAGGTTAGACTGGAAATTACTGACTTAACAGATAGTAATGGAGTAATTGACTCTGGTATAGAAAAGCTAACTATATATAATGGTACTACTAAACCAGCAAAGATATATAATATGGTAGATGCTATAGATGTAGAAGGTAATTTAGACACGGATATATCATTTGAAATATCAGATGGAATAGCTGGAATGGAAGTTAGTCGAGACAATCAATATAATCTCCCTTGGATATTAGAAAGTGGTAACGATGGGCAAAGAACAGTATCAATAGAAATAACGGATAATGCTGGAAATAAAAGAGTGATCTCTGAAAATTGCAAACTAGACACTACTTCACCACCATTATCTTCATATTTTACTCATAATCATAGTACTAAAAACAATAATCCTACTATAATTTTTACATGGCAAAATACCGCTGATGATGTATCAGATTTTATAGTTAAATATAATAATGAGGAAAAAGATGCTGAGCTTTCTCTTGAAGGTGAAATATCTATAGGAAGTTATGAGATAAGCGTTAATGATCTAGGATACAACCAAGCTGTAGCTATAGAAGTTATCGCTGTAGATAAGGCTGGCAACCGATCAGAGCCAGCTAATTATACCGCCTATACAAAGGCACAAGTGGGTGAAATAGGGAATATTTCAGGTGGATATAGTGATGAATATGAACACTATTTAGAGTTCTCGCTAATTGAGCCAAACTCAGGTAATGTATCTTCTCATGTATTGGAATTTGGGATATTTGAGAATGGAGAATTTAGTAAGGCAATGAATGGAAATATAGAACTGTCAGTAAATGCTACGTTTATTCATAGCCTTTTAGAAGCTCACCAGGTAAATGATTATCGTTTAGTAGCATATAATGAATCAGGTGATCCAACATATGCGGCTGTAGAAGAAAATATAGAAGTACCTAACACTCCACCAACAAAACCAATTATAGATAATAACAGTTACCCGCAGAATTGGACAGTTAACATAAATGAAAGCAATCAGGTGGAATTTAACTATATCCCAGCTAATGATGTAGATAAAGATACTATTGATCATATCGTGTATTGGGCTGAAGGAAATTATAGTAACAATGAACCTGAAATATGGAATATATATAATGAAGGCAAACCTGATAATACTCCTTTAATAATAGATTCTGTTGATACTACTGAACATGGCAAGACATATACATGGTATGTTAAAGCAAAAGAAGATACAGAGGATTATCATGAAGAGAGTATAAGTGATAAAGTAACCTTTACAGTAGATCTTAATAGGCCAACAATCGAAATAGAAGAGCTTGATCTCTATACTAATAAAGAAAGTATAACTGTTACAGCAAATGATATAAAAGAAAGCAGTAATCCTAATGAAGTATTTAGTGATATAGATTATATATCATATATTCTAGTTTATGCAGATGGTACTCTTACAGAGAAAAGAATAATAACAGAATTAACACCGGATGGGAATAATGGTTGGATTGCTCAGTTGCCTTTAATAGAAGGGGAATATACACTGCAGCTTTCAGCCTTTGATAAAGCAAGTAATGAATCCAATATACTTAATAAAGAAATAAAAGTTGATTATACCATACCACAAATTAATTCATATAGTCTTGATACTTTGATGGAATCAGGAATATACAAAACATATAGAAACCGTGTAGATCTATATATAGATATGGAAGACTCTTTATCGAATGATTTTGCATCTGGAGTTAGTAAACTAAAATATTGGTTTGTTACTAATCAGGGTGATGAAGAGAGTCTGCAGGCCAAAACTAAAAATATTGATGATGGGATAGACTCTTATCAACTGGAATTGGATATGTCTGATCTTATCGATGGTCAGCAATACTATCTGGCTATTCAAGCAGAAGATAATGTAGGTAATAGCACAGAAATTACTTACCTTGATAATCCAATATTAATAGACCGTACCCCTCCTAGCTTATCTCTGGAAGTATCTGAATTAAAAGCATATGGTGCTAATCAGTATCTTTCCAGCTTAGAAGAATTAAGTATAGAAAGTTCTGCTGTTGATGAGGAAAGTGATATTGATGATAGTGGATATAGGGTTTATTCAATTAATAATGATGAATATATAAATAGTGAATGGCTTGATTTGAAATCCATTAAAAATACATTATTAACTGATGGGGCGGAATATTGCCTTGTCTTCCGAGCCAGTAATAGAGTTGGTAATTCAACCACAATTAAAAGTGAAAACTTTATTTACGATAGTTCTGCTCCGACTAATGTATATTTAACTGTACCTGATGGTAAGTTTATTTCAGGTGAGGTCATTACTTTTACTACAGAGGCAGTAGACAGTCATTCCCCCATTAAGTCATATAAGTTAGCCATTGGTTCAACACCTGGTGGAAGGGAATTGACATCATTAATCGCTGGTAATATTGACGGATATATGGAAATGGAGTTTATAAATTCGAAATATAGACTGAGATTACCTGAGGTAAGTGATGGAACATATTACACAACTCTCCTAGTAAGAAATGCTGCAGATAAGACAAGCAGTTACCAGGGTAATAATATAGAAGTAGATAATAAACAAGAGAAGTTAATAGTAAATGATGAGGGGCCATATACTGCATCGGATACACAGTTGAGTGCTGAGTGGCAGTATAGTGGTGAGAAAGAGATAAAGGAGTACAGTTTCCGGATAAAAATAAGGGATGGTGAATATATAACTGAAGATGTGACTGTAGACGAAAACCAGGTGACTGTATCAGGGCTTAATCTGGAACAGGGACAAACCTATCAATTTGAAATAACTGCTGTATTTATTGAGGAGATTCCAGCATTACAGGAAAACAGTGCTGGTGTAACAGTAGATACTACATATCCTGTAATAAATACTTTTAATTCACCTGAATACAGTACTTCAGATAAAATAAAATTTGATTGGGATGGTAATGATGAAGAATCTGGAAAACTAAAGGTAGAAGTAGCCCTTGGTACAGGTTATAATCAGACTGATGCTACAGACGGTTGGGTAGAATTAATAAATAATACCCTTAATTATGACAGTAATGGAAAGGCATTAGATCTGAATACAGGACAACACTATTATCCAATGTTACGGATTACTAATGGTGCTGAAAGGCAGGCAGATCTTTCTGGTACCAGTATTATTATAGATGATACACCACCACCTGCACCCATAGTAGATGACCATGCTCATTATATAAATCTTGAGCAGACTATAATACTGGATTGGACTATGACAGAGCTTCAGAATAGATTGGATTCGGAAAGTGGAAATAGTAAGTATTACTGGGCATATTCAAAAGAGATATCAGATTTAACCTTAGATAATCAGTCTTTAACTTGGAATGAAGTAGATAGCACTTTAAAAGTTAGATTTGATAATATCACCCAGATTGTTGATGATGAAATAACTAATGGAACAACTTACTATTTTGCTGTTAAAACACAAAATGGAGCTGGCTTGGAAAATATTGGTTCAGCTGATGGATTAATAGTAGATAGGGATGCACCATCAATTCCTGAATTACGAGTGCTCAGTACTATTAATCTAGATGGAGAGGAAATTGAAAAGGAAGTTAACTACCTAAATAGTATAGAAGATGTAAAACTCTGGATTGAATCAAATGACCCTCAATCAAGGGTTAATAAGTATGAGTATGTCTATGGTTTAAAAGATGAGTTAAAGGATATAGATAGGATACAATGGACGGAATATCCTATTGAAGATGAAAACGAGTATAATAAAGCACAGGTAATCGATATAAACAATCCCAACTTTGAAGAAGGAGAAATCTATAAATTTGCTGGAGAAAGCTATAACGGTGCTGAATTAATCTCACAGACAGGATACAGTAGTGGTGTAATATTGGATATTACTGCACCTAAAATAATAAATGTTAATGGTATAGCCTCAGGTGATAATCTAATATTTGACTGGGATGTAGATCTAGATTCAAGTAGATCTCCAATAGTCTGGTATGAGACAGCCTTAGTAACTAACCCTACTAAAACACCTGAACAGTGGGATAACAATGGGTTATCAAAGATTCTTACTATTGATGCATCAACATTTAATGATGGAAGATACTATCTAAAAGTTAGGGCAATTAATGCAGCTGGTAATCATTCCCGTAGTGGAGATCAATTTGAGGAAGTAGGATTAAGTCCAGTGGTAATATTAGACCGTACACCACCAGAGGTAACTGAACTAGTCCATCCTGATTATGTACATAATGAATTTGAAACTATAATCAAAGCTCAAGACAATGAATTTGGTTCTGGTATTAGCACATATCAATATGCACTTGGTACTTATGTCAACCCTACTTTATATAGTGGAAACTGGCATGAGGTAATAAATCTTGCTGACCATGCTGAAATAGAAGACCTTATTAAAACTATTCTAGATACAGGAAGCTTAAAAAGTGGTAAAGAAATATATCTAAGGGCAAGGGTAAAAGACAATGTAGATATGTGGTCAGAGATTAAAAAGAGTAAGAAAATAATTGTAGATCATACCCCTCCGATTGTGGATGAGATTAGTATTAGTGGTCCAGAAACAGTCAATACTACAGATAAAATAAAGGCACTCAACTTAATATATGATGGTGCGGAAATAGAAAGTAAAATTACACATTATCGTATTAGTGTTTCTGAAGAAAAAGACGATCAGAACTGGGAAACTGACCCACTAAACCAAGCAATTGCTGAGTTTGATAATATGATAAGTGATCTAGAACTTGAAGAGAAAGCCTACTACCTTGTAGTAGAATTATTTAATTCTGTTGGTTTAAGTACAATAAAATATAGTGAGGAACCTGTAATAATTGATATAACTCCCCCTATACTTACCTTTAGTGATATTACTGATGAACTAGTCTTTAATAACCCGTCAGTTGAAAAACCAGGACAGCTTAAGTATATGCTTAGTGAGACAGCTAATGTATCTTTCGTACTGACAAAACCTGGAGGAGAAGCAGTAGAATATCCGACTGAAGAGGGTTTATTAGCTGAACAAGAATATATCTTTGATTTTATTGATAATGCTTATGGTGTATATAACCTTAAGCCTATTGTAGTTGATAAGGCAGGGAATATCATGGTAAATGAAGTAAGTAAACAAATTAGGGTTAATCAACCACCTATAATAACTTTCTCAGAGGATGAGGATGGTATTGCCTTCTATACAACTAAAGGAAAAGAACTTATCTTAGAGCCATTAACAGCATATGACCCTGATAGCGGGTCGGATTTAGACTATATATGGGATACAGGTGAAGACCCTTCAACTATACTTTACGATTCCTGTCCTGAACATATTTATACAGAACTAGATGAGTATATTATTACCCTCATAGCTACTGATGTTGATGATGGGGTTACTACTGTGGTAACAAAGGTTAAAGTTGATAATACCACTAGAGGACAGTTATATATGGATGAAACCTGGAGTAAAAATCATCGAATCTATGATGATGTTCTAGTACCAATTGGAATTAAGCTAACTGTATTACCTGAAACAGCAGTAATTGTTGATGGGATACCTGGAGAGACTGGTTATAATCATCTACTTGATATTGAAGGGGAACTAGAGATTGCTGGTGAAATTGGTAAAGAAGTGATGATTTCTTCAGTAAAGAATCAAATAGATAGCTGGCAGGGAATAAGAATAATCGGTCATGCTAATATAACAGGTCTAGATATTAGGGATGCTTTCCGAGCTATAACTGTTATAGAGAGTGGACAGGCCCTTATTCAGGATTCTATTTTTAGAAATAACAAAGTTGGTTTACATGTCTATGGTAGTAATCCAGAGGTAGTTGGTTCACAATTCATAGATAATCTATTATATGGAATAAAGGAAGACAATGGTGGACAGCCCTTTGTAATAGATTCTATCTTTAGTGGAAATGGGATAGATTACTATCATCAGGAACTAAATAAAATTACAATTGATTATTTAAATAGTATTGACGGTAATTCTGGGAATATAGGTCAATAAAGAGGGGATGATTAGATTGAAAAAAATAATTAAGTATTTAATTGTTATTACTATTCTGCTATTTACAATAGTATCACCCATAATGGCAAATACTCAAAATATAGGTGTAGACAACGTTTTAAGCGGGGCAAATACTAATCCCGGTCAACCTGGTCTATACTTAATTGATAATGATCTAGATACCCATTGGGCTTTCAGTGCGGGTAAAGATTATGATTGGGCAGAGATAATATTAAATAGAAAAACATTGATTCAGGCCATAGAGTTAGAAGGATATCTGGCCCCAGATACTGAATTAAAAATTGAGTATTTTCAAGGGGGTCACTGGCTGCCTTTTATGGCGCCAACAGTAAAAGAACTGGGAACAGAAAGACTAATTGATCTTTCATATGATCAGGTAGTTAGCAGTAGAATACGCTTAACAGTATCGGGGAATGGGCTTTCGAGCAGTTACCTGGCGGAACTAAAGGTTTTGGGTATACCTGCTGAAGAATACTATCATAGAATTAATCCTGTAGGTGTTACTGCTTCAGACAATACTGATCCGGCATATAAGGCAGAATTCCTTAGTGATGGAAACACCTATACCCTCTGGAAGACTGTAAAGGAACAAAAAGACTGGCAGGATAGGAAATTTGATGAAATATTAGATGAGCTGTCAGGGATAGATCAATATCATGATGGTAATAACGGTAATAACGGTAATAACAGTAACAATAATCGTAATAGAGGGAATAAAGGAAATAGTAATAATCAACAATCGAACGCAGAGGTTGAATTTAATTTAGGTGAAGTATATAAGCTGGATAATGTTAAGTTATATCTGACTGACCATCTCAAGGGTAGCATAGAATTCCATACATATCAGAATGGGGACTGGCAGTATTTAGATAGCCTAGCTACAATACCCGAAGGTCTTGAACCTGGTTGGTTCCGCCTTAATATAGAAGACCGAGGAATAACAACAGAGCGGGTAAAAGTAATTGTCACTGGATATGGTGGGGAGCTTGGCGGAATAAGTGAAGTTGAATTCTGGGGAACAGGTAAATATTATGGTGAAACCCCTAAATTAATTGGAATTCAAGAACCCCAATTATTGGACAAGGAAATTAATAGTCAATTTGAAATAGTAAAAAGGGAAATAAAGAATTATACCTTGGAACTGGCTGTAAAAGGAGATAGCAATCAGAAACTTAAGCTGGAATTGAATGGAAATCAAATGGAATTAGAGCCTGCTTTTAGCTTAAGGGGATATACAATATATAAGAAAGAATTAACAAAAGAAGACTTCTGGATTGGTGAAAACTATCTAAAAGTATATCAAGCTGACAACTTAGCATTAGTTAATTCCAGACTGAGTAGTATAGTAAGGACAAAGAATGTCTCTCAAGTAGTAGATGGACTTTTATTTGAGTCGCCCAAAGATTCAAGAGAAATGGAAGTAAACCTTTCCAACTTAGAGTTATCTCTACCTCCATTCCCTGAAATTTTGAAAGCTCCATATATACCTGGGAATGGTTCGAGGAAAATAGAGGACTGGAATGCACCTGTAGTAATAGATCAAGATCAAAAATATGATACGCTAACAGTAAACACTGAACTGAAGTTAGATACAAGTAATGGTGATATCAATTTAATTGTAAAGAACTTACAGATAGGTTCAAATGCTAGTATCAGTATAACTGGTAATGGCAGAGTAAATCTATTTATAGATAATGATTTGAATATAAGAAACGGTAGTAGGATAAATAGTTCTGGAAAAGATGAATCTATGAGTGTTTATCATACTGGTAATAGAATAGATGTACAAGGTGGTGTCGGAGGACAGGGACAATATAAACTGGTCGGAGATATCTATACAGAAGCAGCAGATATCTTTATCCAGAATGGTGCAAGCTTTAAGGGTAAGCTATATGCCCTGAATGGTGATATAACCATCAGGGGCGGTATCACAGCTTCAGAACTACTCTATGCAAAAAAAGGTAATATAACTATTACCGGAGGTGCAAATGTATCAGGCAGGATTATCTCTGCTGGGAACAAAGTAGAGATATATGGTGGCAGTACCTTTGATGGTTCTGGAGTAAAAGGGGGACTTTTTGCACCTTATGCCGATATCTATATTGATCAGGGGGCAACAATCAAAGGTGAAATTTCAGCAAGAGCTAATAAAGTACATATCGGGAATATCAATCATCAGCACTCATTTTATAAAATTCCTGAGATCAAGAATTTTGAGAATAAATACTTAGAAGAAGTAACTGTCTATTCCACTATAGATAATCCTATTATTTATCTTTATGCCTGGATAGATAATAACTGGGTTGAGGTATATCAAACAGCAGAGGGGTTAAAAAGTAGTATATTTAAGGAGTATTTAAGAACCGATAAATTGCTAATCAAAAACCCTGAAGGTGTACCTATAACAGAGGTAACTGTCAAATACAGTACTGAGAATAATCGGGAGCCAGGGGTGGAAATATTACAACCGGCAGACTATCAGCAGTTAACACATCAGGAATTATCTAGAGACAAGGTAATCGCATTTGTAGACAATCCTGATACCGAAGTAAGTATAAATGGGCAGAACTCTTACCATAGGGGACACTATTTTTGGTTAGAAGCCAATAGAGTAAATGCAGGTAGCAATAAAGCTAATCAAATAACTGCTGTAGCCAAAGATAGTTTGGGTAGGGTTAATTATGATACTAAGACTATTTATGTAGGAAACCAGACTTTACTTGATGTCAATCTAGCTGATGAAATAATCTATACTGAAGAAGCTATCTTGACTTTAAATGGAACTATAAAACATCCACTGAATAAGTTAGAAATAAATGGAGAACCTGTAAATATATCAGGGCAGAACTTTAGTAAAGATATAGAACTAGGTTCAGGCTTAAACCTAATTAAAATAGAGGGTACAAAGACAGAATGGCAGGGTAAAAAAGAGTTTAGCAATATAATATACAGGAAAGTCGTAAAAACAACCCCTGTTTCCCTAATTATTAATTCACCACTTGATGGGTATTATACAAATCAGGACAGTATAGTAGTAAGTGGTATAGTAAATGGTCTTGGGGAGCTTTCAGTAAAGGTAAATGAAATACAGGCAGACCAGGATGGAGCAGTTTTTACATCACAGCCAGTAGAATTAGATGAAGGCAGTAATATAATTAGTATTATAGCCTTTAATAATTCAGGTAGAATAGAGAAGGAAATAACAGTTATCAAGGATACAACAGCACCTGTATTATCCGATATTTTACCAGAGGATAGCTATATATCAAATGCTTCACTATTGACTGTAACAGGGCAGGTAACTGATTTAAGCCCTGTTCAAGTTTATGTAAACAATAAAGTATCCAGTGTAAACGATACTTCTTTTATCAATGAGTTAACACTTATAGATGGCCATTATCCAATAACTGTAAAAGCTGTGGATATGGCTGGAAATCAGGCTTATCATAATTTTAATGTTATAGTTGATACAAATGCTCCCGAGGCTTTTGAGGTAATAGCAGATCCAGCAGTTTGGACAAATAATACACAACCTGTAATTACTTTTAATACTATTGATCAAGTAAGTGGTATAAGTCATTATCAACTGAAAATAGATGATGGAGAGTATCTAGAAACGAAAAGCCCATATCAACTCCCAGCTCAGTCTGATGGAGAACACACCATCACTGTAAAGGCTGTTGATAAAGCAGGATGGGAGACAATAAGTAATACTAAGGTCTATATAGATACAACTCCACCTATAAAACCTGAAAACTTCAGGGTTATCCCAGGCAATGCTAAAATTATACTAAAATGGGATGCATCATCTGAAGATGTTGTAAAATATTTGATAGCTAAAAACAATGGAGAAAGTACAGAAATTACTGATCAAACGGACTATTTTACAATTAATGATACAGAGTATATCGATAACAATCTATCTAATGGTAAAAAGTATACATATCAAATCTTAGCTATTGATAGAGCAGGTAATAGGAGTCAGCTTACAGAGTGGAAAACCGCTACTGTAGGTTTGACTGAAACCCCTTATAATCCAGAAGAAGGTGCTATTGTAGAGTATGAAGGCGTTGCTCTGGCTATGTCTCAAGAGGGATTATCTGATGATATAGATAAAATAACCGTAACTGAGCTAAGAAGTGATGAATTAGAAGAGAAAATGGTTTATCCACAAATAGGCTCTATGTATGAATTCTCTGTATATAAAGAGGGGAAAGAAGAGCCAGAAGAGAACATGATAGCTGAAGAAGGATATATGGGATCTATCAGTTATGATGAAAGTGATATACCTGAAGGGTTCCCTGAACAGAATCTTGGGGTCTATCATTATGACACTATGTTTGGTAGATGGTTTAAAATACCTTCAGCTGGTGTAGATGTGGAAAATAATAAAATCTACTTTATTACTAACCATTTCAGTTCTTTTTCAGTACAGGCTACAATTATACAGGATCTTACACCACAGGAATATAAGGATGCAGGACATTCTCCATTGAAGACATATTCAGAACATGGAGGTGTAACAGTATCCCCTCAGTTTGGTACTGCCAGTACTCAGGCAAGCGAATTAGTACTTCCTGGAAGAAATGGCTTTGATTTTGTACTATCTAGAAGGTATGACACTGCCACAGCGAGAAATGATGCCTTTGCACTGGCTATAAATGGGAAAATCGGGTTTGATATAATAGATGGTGGAGGAGCAATCAAAGAATCTATAGACATAATGAAAATGATAGAAGGTTTTAAAGAAAATACTAATTGGGCAAATGAGGCAAGCAAGAATATTCTACAAATTTTAGAGGAATATCTATTTAATCAGGGGGATTTTGCTTATTCTATGGGACAGGGTTGGCGTATAAATATCCCTTATGTCAAAGCTGCCAATAGCTCAATGTTACTAAGGACTGCTGAAGGTAATATGCATTATATTAATGAGATGAGATTAGCAGATGTGATTGACTTTGTCCCTAATATGCATAGGACATTAAAATTTGAACAACATGAGGGTGATGATTTCACCCTATATGTTGAACAGGTATACTCTCCTGTTGATATAACAACACTATTAGGCACAAACTCTATTAAGAGTAGATGGTATGGCTTAGGATATAAACTAATTATGAAAGATGGTACTACTTATGAATTAGATGGATTAGGTAGGACAACAAAAATGACAGATCCTACAGGATTAAATACCATCGAATACCACTATGATGGTATGCAGCTTGATTATATAAAGGATTCTGTAGATCGTATAATAAGATTTGACTACGAAACAGAGCTGTTATGGCCTCGTATAAGCAGAATATGGGTAGAAAATGATCCGCTGAATAGGGAAGTAAAATATAATGTAGGTTCAGATAATGTACTGCATTCAGCCGTAGATGTGCAGGGGAGAGAGAGCTATTATGAATATGACTTCCGCTTAATGTATGGAGGGGATGCTGGATTCACAGTAAATATATTAAATATAATACTAAAAATAGTAGGTGGTCCCTTTGCAGAACTGGCTGGGTCAGTTTTTGGGGCAAATGACATTGAATTACATGGAAATTTAAAAGCACAGATAGTTCAACCTATGGAGGAGATGAAGGCTCCAGGTCAGGGATTGACGAAGATTCACTATGGTCAACCTACATTAATGTATGGTTCCTGTGATGTTAATTGGTTTTTATTTGTACCAGTTTCTGTAACATTTAGTGTGAATATGGAACAATATTTGCTAGCTGATAGAATAGAAGTATATCTAGAAGATGGGAAAAGAGTTAAGACGACTAATTATGATTATAATATTGATTACTATAAATGGCATCAACCGATGAACTATCAAACAGTGGAAAATGACGGAAAGCGAAAAACAATATATCGATATAAGCCCGCGGCTAAGAAGCGATATAGGTGGGAAGATCGCTCCTTTGAGATAGAGGATGGCTTTGAAATAGATATCCCCATGTTGTTCTGGAAATATCATGTGCTGGGTATGCTTGATGAGATTGAAATAAGAGACTCCAAGACTAATAACACATTGCAGAGACAGCAATATAAATATAATATGGAGAAGATGCGTCCAAAGCAAATCAAAACAATCAGAGGTAGTGACTATACCCAGGTGAACTATCAGTATGACAACTGGGGAAATGTAGAGTACAGCAAAGAATACAGCACAGCCCATAATCGGGAAAATATAGTTGAAAGTTGGACATATTACTTAAATGCTGACTCTAGCAAAAATCCAGCTCAACCCTGGAAGCCATCACCATATACTCAAGGGGTTATAAACAATAATATTCACACTCTCCCTGGAGGTAAATTGGTCAAAAACTATATACCAGACGGAGAAGGCAATTTAACTGTTCAATATCTTGATAGTTATAATAAATATAACAACATTGGGCAGCTAACAGATACTGCTAACTGGGATGGTGATGAATGGCTGGAAAATAGCTTTGAATACTATCCTGAAGACGGTAGTTTGAAGCAAAAAACTAATCCTGAAGGACATCAAACCCACTATGATTATGATAGTCATGGATTCCTTCAGAAAATAACAGAAGAAGATATAGTTGATGTTCAGGGTAATCTAAGAGATATAGTAAGTGAATTTAGCTATGATTATAGAACTGGTTGGAAGGAATGGGAGAAGAATCCTCGCGGCTATATAACAGAATATGAATATGATGCATTAGGCAGGACCACAACAATTACTGCTCCTGATGATGATGACGAAATAGATTGGATACCTGATGGATATTCAGCAGATTTCCGTGATAACAACCCTGTAACCACTATTGAGTACAATGATTCAGACCTATACTCAATAGTAACAGATCCAATGGGTAGCAGAATAAAGTATGATTTCGATAAACTGGGTAATCTGGTTGAAGAAGTCAAATATGATAGAGACGATAATGGTAACTATCAGGAAGCAGCAGTAACCACTCTGGAATATGACGGATGGGGAAATATAACTGCAATATCTGATCCCAATGGTAATGCTGAGGGTCCAATATGGAAATACACAACTAAATATCAATATGATGCTCTGGGTAATAACAGTGCCATTATCTACCCAGATGAGACAGAGATACAGAGTGATAATCCAGTAAAGGCTATGGATTATGACTATTGGTCTAATCTCCTGACTATCACCAATGAAGAAGGGGCTGAAACAGAACACTACCTTGATATGAATAATAGGGTAGTAAAAGAGGTCAAATATAACAGGAAAGCTAATTATGTAGTAGAAAAAATAATATCAGAACAGTACTATGATGGACTGGGTAATCAGGTAATAGCAGTTGATCCTGACGGAAATAAAACTGTTCAGAAATATAATGAACTTAACAAGTTAGTAAGAATTGACCTACCTGAAGAAGAGTTCTATGAAAATGGTAATAAAGTAATAATAAGTCCATATCAGGAACATAAATACAATAAAGCAGGCTTTAAGGTTGAGGATATTGTCAATATAGCTAGCAATAAAGAACAGATTACAGAATATGACGTAGATAATCTGGGACGGGTCATCAGAACAAGTACTTCATATACAGATAAAGATGGTAGCATGGTAGATGTAGTAAATGAGATATACTATGACGCTAATGGTAATAAGGTAAAAGAAGTAGATGCCAACAATACTCCATTATCGTTAGAAGAACAGAAGGCATATAGCTATACCTACTCAGCTCGAGATAAATTATTGGAAGAAACAGATTTAGCAGGGAATACAACAAGTTACACCTATGATAAGGCAGACCGTAGAATAACAATGACAGACCCTCGAGGAAATAGTGGTCAATATGATGGAGACTTTACGCTAATATATCACTATGATGACCTTAATAGACTGGTTATGGGTGAACTACCGAAGACTAAGGATGATACAGAAAAACCTGTAGTTAATCTAAAATATGACCCAAGAGGGAATCTAGAAGAACGAATAGCACCTGATGGCGGCAAATCTACATACAGGTACTATCCACGCAATCTGCTTAAGACAGAAACAGTGGAGGGAGAAGATAAGAGCTATACAAGTAACTATCGCTATGATAAAGCAGGTAATCAGACTAAGATTATTGATCCTGATCTAAATGAGACAATTAAAGTATATGATGATTTAAACAGGGTAATAAAGATCAGATACCCTGAAGGAAATGAAGAAGAGATTGAATATGATAAGAGGGGTAATAAATCAGCATATGAAGACGGTAGAGATAATAGGACTGAGTATCTCTATGATGCCTATGGACGTATCAGCAAAGTTACAGATGCAAAACGCAATGAGACAAAATATATGTATGATCGGATGGGGAACCTGACCCTTAAAGTAAACAGACTTGGTCATGAAACTGAATATAACTATGATGAACTAAATCGACTAGTCAGTGAAGAAGACTCACTGAATAATGTAACAGAATATGCCTATGATGCTGTAGGTAATAGGGAATCTAGAAAAGATCCTAATGGTACAGAAAGTAGCTATCAGTATTATGATAACTATCTGGTTCAGCAAATTACAATGAGTAATGGAGAAAAAAGTCACAGTATATCCTACAAATATGATGAATCTGGTTTCCAGAAAGAGGTACAGGATGGAGATGTAATTACCAAATACAATACCTATAATGGTACATACACCCCTGACCCCTACGGAAGAATCTATAAAAAGACGGATATAGTAGATGGACAATCATTCTCCACTGACTATCAATATGATATCATGGGAAGAGTAACAGGAATCAAGACACCTCGTGGTGAATGGGTAGAATATGACTATAATACTATCGGTGAGCTAACTGCTGTACCTGGATATGTAACTGATACCAGCTATAACAGCAGAGGTATGCTGGAATCTGTCACTGCTGCCAATGGTATAATTAATAGCTATAACTATGATATGAACGGTAGAACGACAGACTTAAGCTATAATAATCAAGCAACTGTACTTAAGGACTACAGTCTACAGTATGATAATGCCAATAATATAGTATATAAGAATGATAATAAATATAACTATGACAGGTTAAATCAATTAGTATTAGCTGATTTGAAAGGTAAGTTTGAAAACAAACCTGCTGAAGAAGAACAATTAACCTTCCAGGAGCTAGATGACTATACTGGTCAGAAGAGGTTAGAAAATGAAGTAGAACAGCTTGCTATAGTTGAACTGGACTATGCTGCTGGGAGTATAGGTGTAGATTTAGATGGGACTTTCCCAATAACAAAGCTAACGCTAACCCCTGATAATCCTGTAAACAGGGTAAAAGAAAAAGATATTGATATATATGAGAGTAAGGACAATCTAGAATACAGTCGAGTAAGTAACTGGGAATATTACAAAGATGAAGATGGGGAAATAACCATTCTGTTTAATGAACCTGTAGAGACAAGGTTTATAAAGCTTAAATCATACTTTGATGAAAGAGATGAGGAATTTAAACCAGTTAATATGGCTGAGTTTATCAATACAGCAGAGGACTTAATCAAGGTATA